>JALZUL010000135.1 GCA_023301665.1 Ascidiaceihabitans sp. | reverse complement strand
CCTTTGTGCGCATCGCACGGCACTTAAATGAAATAGGCCTGAACCCGCCTGAAATCCTAATACAAGATGAAGAAAACGGCTTTCTTATTTTGGAAGACCTTGGTGACGAATTGTTTGCGCGTGTTTTGGAACGCTCGCCTGATTTAGAAACTCCGTTGTATGAAGCTGCCGTCGATGTTTTAACCCATCTTCACGCAACGCCGTGCCCCGCGCTTGAGCCCTATGAAACAGCCGTCATGTCCGAGATGGCTGCTTTAGCCTATGAATGGTACATTTTGGGCGCTTTGGGCGAAATAGACACCGGTAAAAGAGACACGTTTTATACAAGGTTTCACGCCCTTTTGGCACCTCTTTCCAAGGGTCCACAGGTGTTGATCCAACGCGATTACCACGCTGAAAACTTGCTTTGGATGCCTCAACGTGACGGCGTTCAGCGGGTCGGTTTGCTCGATTTTCAAGATGCGATGTCAGGGCACCCAGCCTATGATTTGGTTTCAATCTTACAAGATGCGCGACGCGATGTACCAGCCGCGACCGAAGGTGCGATGAAGGCACGTTACATCGAACAGAACAAGCTAGATGTAGACGATTTTGATGCAGCATACGCCCTGCTCGGCGCACAAAGAAACTTACGGATTCTAGGTGTCTTTGCGCGGTTATGTATGCGCGATGGCAAAGCGCATTATGTCGATCTTATTCCACGGGTATGGGGCCACATAGAGACTAACCTGCAGCATCCGGCCCTTTCGCCAATTGCTGAACAAATTTTGAATGACCTGCCCTACCCCGATCAAAACATACTAAATGAGTTAAAAACAAAATGCGCAGCCGTCCCACATCTGTAATGCTATTTGCCGCGGGCTTTGGCACGCGTATGAAGCATTTGACCGCCAATCAGCCAAAACCATTGGTTCAGGTGTCTGGGAAGGCTCTGATCGATCATGCGTTAGACATCGCACGCGATGTTCAACCAGAAACCATCCTTGCAAACCTTCATTATCTGCCCGACATGCTCGTACAGCATTTGGAGGGCTCGGAGGTACAAACCCTCATCGAGACCCCAGATATCTTGGAAACTGGCGGCGGATTACGCAACGCTTTACCTGTGCTTGGTGATGGTCCTGTCATAACAATGAACACCGATGCGATCTGGAAAGGCCCCAATCCGGTTCAAATGGCGCTTGATGCTTGGAACCCTGATCAAATGGATGCGCTTTTGGTCTGTGTTCCTGTTTCGCAAACGGTCGGTTATTCAGGGAATGGGGATTTCGAAATTGACGCTCAGGGTCGTTTGTCACGTGGGGGGGGATCTGTTTATGGCGGCGTCCAAATCATCAAGACGGATCGTTTAGACGCCATCGACGAAACCTCGTTTTCTTTGAATGTTCTGTGGAATCGAATGCTCGAAGATCAGCGGTTGTTTGGCCTAAATTACACAGGTCAATGGTGTGATGTCGGCCACCCTGGCGGCGTCAAGCTGGCCGAGGATATGTTGGATGTTTGACCCTGAAAACGCACCGCATCTTTTTGGTATCCCTAACGGTGTCGATTTTCCAAAGGCATTGGTGAGTGAGCTCACCAAACGGATGGCAACGCGTCCGCCGCATGAAATGGCGCAGATAGAAATTATCGTGAACACCCGCCGCATGGCTCGTCGTATGCGTGATCTTTTTGATGCGGGTCCGGCGTTGTTATTGCCACGTATTCGAATGCTGTCGGATATCGAAGACCTTCATGACAGTATTGATATCCCTAAATCAAATTCCTCACTCAAACGCCGATTAGAATTGGTTCAATTGGTAGCAACTTTGCTCGAGAAGGAACAAAGCTTTGCGGCACGTGCCTCCCTTTTTGATTTGGCCGATAGTCTCGCCACTTTGATGGATGAAATGCAGGGCGAAGGTGTTTCGGCAGACGTCATTGCGGGCTTAGATGTCACCGATCAATCTGGCCATTGGGATCGGGCAAAGACGTTTATCAACATCGCGCAATTATACATCGATCAATCACACGACAACCCTGACACAGAGGCTCGCCAGCGACTGATTGTACAAACGCTAATCGAGCGCTGGACTGAAACGCCCCCTCAGCATCCTATTATTTTGGCGGGTTCAACCGGTTCGCGTGGAACGACATTGCTATTAATGCAAGCCATCGCAAAATTGCCGCAGGGTGCCGTAATTTTGCCGGGCTTCGATTTCGACATGCCAACGCCCGTTTGGAGCAGCCTTTCCGATGCTATGTTATCCGAGGATCATCCACAATTTCGGTTTCACAAACTGCTGCAGCTGCTCGAAAAAACACCCGATGATGTAGAGCAGTGGGGTGATGAAGCACCCGCCGCGCCTAGCCGCAACAAATTGGTTTCCCTAGCCCTACGCCCTGCCCCCGTTACCGATGCATGGCTGTCAGAAGGACCGCTTTTGACAGGCCTAGATGAAGGGCTTGAAGGCGTCACTTTGATACAGGCAGAAACACCGCGCGACGAAGCCCTTGCTATCGCGATGCGCCTGCGAAAGGCCGTTGAAAACGGTGAAACAGCAGCGTTGATTACGCCAGACCGGATGCTAACACGTCAAGTCACCGCAGCACTTGATCGATGGGATATTCTGCCCGATGACAGTGCGGGCGCACCTTTGCATCTTTCTCCGCCAGGTCGGTTTCTGCGTCACATCGGAGGGCTGTTTTCCCGCCCCTTAGACACTGAAGCGTTGTTAACCTTGCTCAAACACCCAATGACCCACAGCGGTGGCGATCGGGGTTTGCATCAGCTTAACACCCAACGACTAGAGCTGCGCATTCGTCGCGATGGCTTGCCCTACCCGACCGCGGAAAACTTATCACGCCTTGCACAAAAGGCTGCTGCTAAACTTGATCCGCCCACCGCTCTTACAGATTGGGCCGAATGGGTTGGTCATATTCTTTGTGATCGCCATCACGCAGGAGAGCGCAGTTTAGAAGACTGGGTGTCTTTGCATATTCAAATTGCAGAGGCAGTGGCGTCTGGCCCCGATGGTGAAAGCACAGGCGAACTTTGGTTAAAGGCTGCAGGCAAAACCGCAAAAGCAGTCATGCAAAACCTGAGTGATCACGCGGAATATGGCGGCGAGATGTCTGCCTCTGATTATGTCGATCTAATGGGAGCGCTTTTGTCAGGCGAAGAGGTTCGCGACCGCGATGCCCCACATCCAAACGTTATGATCTGGGGCACCTTAGAGGCCCGCGTACAGGGAGCTGATTTGGTCATTTTGGGTGGCCTAAACGAGGGTACGTGGCCCGAAGCACCTAAACCTGATCCATGGCTAAATCGCGCCCTGCGCAATCAAGCTGGTTTGCTGTTGCCTGAACGGCGCATAGGACTGTCCGCCCACGATTTTCAACAAGCCATCGCTGCCTCAGAAGTTTGGATCACGCGATCTGTCCGCTCGGATGACGCTGAAACCGTGCCCTCGCGCTGGTTAAACCGGTTGCAGAATTTGCTTGGTGGTTTACCTGCGCAAAAGGGTCCCGAAGTGCTTAGAGGGATGATTGAACGAGGCAACCAATGGTTAGCGATGGCGCGCGTTCTTGAAGAACCAGTTATGGTTTCAAAGGCGCATCGCCCCTCCCCCCGTCCGCCCCTTGCTTCGCGCCCTCATGCCCTTTCTGTAACTGAGATCAAGCGACTAATCCGCGATCCTTACGCTGTCTACGCAAAGCACACTTTGAAATTGCGCGCGCTGAACCCTATCGTTCAATCCCCAGATGCACCGATGCGTGGGATCTTGATCCACTCCGTTATGGAAGTTTTTGTCAAAGACATCGTGGCAGATGCCACCCTTTTGACCGCGGCGCATTTGATGTCTGTTGCTGAAAATGTGCTTGAACGCGAAGTGCCATGGCCTGCCACCCGCGCCCTTTGGTTGGCAAAACTGTCGCGTGTTGCGGATTGGTTTGTGGCCAGAGAAACAGAGCGCCAATCGCGCAGCACCCCCGTTGCGTTCGAACAACAAGCAAAGGGCGTTATGACCATGCCACAGCTTGGATTTACACTGACAGGATATGCAGACCGGATCGATAAAACAGGCCCTGACAGCGTCGCCATTTTTGACTACAAAACCGGCGCGCCGCCTTCGGAAAAACAACAGGCAAAATTCGACAAACAATTGTTGATCGAAGCCGCAATGCTGGAACAAGGCAGTTTCAAACTCGTTGGCGTAAATGTTGTGGATGAGGCTGTGTTCATTGGCCTAGGCAGTAACCCTGTTGAAGTCCGCGCGCCCTTGCAAAAAGAACCGCCTGCCAAGGTTCTGGATGAGTTGAGCCAATTGATCCGCGCTTATCTTTCAGATGAGCAAGGTTTCACCTCACAACGCACCATTCAAAGCGAACGTGAACGCGGCGATTACGATCATCTTGCACGTTTTGGCGAATGGGATGGCACCGACAGCCCCATGCCTGAGGATTTGAAATGATCGCCCCAAATGATGCAACGCGCCGCCAATTAGAAGCGGCCGATCCGACAACCTCTACTTGGCTGGCAGCCAATGCTGGGTCTGGCAAAACGCGTGTTTTGACGGATCGCGTGGCCCGATTGCTTTTGAACGATGTGCAACCGCAACACATCTTGTGTTTGACCTATACCAAGGCCGCCGCGTCCGAAATGCAGAACCGCTTGTTTCGTCGCCTTGGTGATTGGGCAATGTTACCCGATGCAGATTTGCGCAAGGCCCTGACTGAATTAGGCGTGCGGCACAATCCCGATGGCAATCAGCTGCGCGATGCGCGCACACTTTTTGCACGCGCGATTGAGACGCCGGGTGGGCTAAAAATCCAAACGATCCATTCATTTTGTGCCTCGTTGTTGCGACGGTTTCCGCTTGAGGCGGACGTCAGCCCCCAATTTACCGAAATCGAGGAACGCGCGGCTGATTTGCTGCGTGGTGAAATCGTCGATGTAATGGCAGATGGACCTGAAGTCGGATTGGTTCGTGCCCTTGCCAACCAATACTCTGGTGAAGATTTCTTGCGCTTGACCCAAGAGATCGTCGGGCATCGCGCAGCATTTGCAAATCCGTTGACTTGGGAAGATTGCCTATCTCTTTTCAACCAAGAACCCGATTTAGATGAGAGGGCTATCGAAGCTCTTGCCTTTCAAGGCGGGGAACGTGAGCTGCTAGATCAGCTCATACCAACATTGTTGGCAAAGGGTGGAAATGACGCGAAAGCTGGGGAAAAGCTAAAGCAATTGGATACACTTTCTTTGCAATCTTTACCCGCGTTAGAAAGCGTTTTTCTGACTGGCTCGGGTGCAAAAGATCCCTTTTCCGCCAAGTTAGGGTCTTTTCCGACCAAAGCGACAAAGGCCAAGATAGAAGCAATGCTTCCGCAGCTCGAAGCGTTTATGCTGCGCATTGAGGACACGCGCGAGAAACGATTGGCCTTACAATCAGCGCGTCGCACCAAAGTTCTGCACAACTTTGCTAGCGTTTTCGTTGCGCGCTATGAACAAGCAAAACTTGTTCGCGGGTGGCTTGATTTCGACGATCTGATCCTCAAGGCGCGACACTTATTGAACGATGAAAAGGTGGCGGCGTGGGTCTTGTTCCGCATCGATGGCGGCATCGATCACATCCTTGTCGATGAGGCACAAGATACCAGCCCAGACCAATGGGATGTTATTCGCAAGTTGGCCGAGGAATTTTCCAGTGGCGAGGGTGCGCGCGAGGGGGTCGAGCGTACCCTGTTTGTCGTTGGTGATAAAAAGCAATCGATCTACTCGTTCCAAGGGGCTGATCCGCGTGAATTCGACCGGATGCAGGCCGAATTCAAGGATAAGTTCGCGGCGATTGATGCCCCGTTTCAAGAAACGACTTTGGATTTCTCGTTTCGCTCATCCGCGGCGATTTTGCGGATGGTGGACCAGACCTTTGACAACCGTACTCAAGCTGGGTTTGTGCAAGATTCAAAGCACATTGCCTTTAAGTCTGATTTGCCGGGGCGGGTGGATTTATGGCCTGTTGTTGAGAAATCAGAAGATGACGATGACCGCGAATGGTACGATCCGATTGATCGACGCAGCTCAAAGCACCATTCCGTCGTTCTTGCCGATCAAATTGCAAGGGCCATCGCGACGCTGATCAATGACAAACACACTATTCCTGACGATGGGCCAAACGGAACCACGATCAAACGGCCGATCAAAGCCGGCGATTTCCTGATCTTGGTGCAGCGCCGTTCGGCATTGTTTCGCGAACTTATTCGCGCCTGTAAGGAACAAAACATACCGATTGCAGGAGCAGATCGATTGAAGGTTGGTGCCGAGCTGGCTGTGCGCGATTTGGGGGCTTTGTTGTCTTTTCTTGTTTTTT
>JALZUL010000134.1 GCA_023301665.1 Ascidiaceihabitans sp. | reverse complement strand
TGCCTCTGAGATACTTTGCAGAACCTCGGCACGCGTTCTGCTTCCGTCTTCAATCTGACTAACCCAGAAATTAAGCCCACCCTCAGCCGGAGCGCGGCCAAGAATATTTTCAAAAAGACGCGTCACAAAGGCGACATCCGTCGTTGTCCCATATGTCGCGACAAACTCTGGCACGTTTATGAATCTCTCAGCAACATCCAGCAGGCTCAAAGAACCAGACAAAAGCTGCGTCATCCAAAACTGATGACCATCCTGCCCAGGTGCGCGCCCAAAAACGGAATTGAACAGGCGGAAAATCTGCGCGGACTCAAAGGTACCATAACCGCCGTTCTCTTCGCCAAAGATAAGGTCATTCCCTTGATCACCTGCGAGAATATCAGCCCCACCAGCCCCCATCACAATATCATCGCCACGCCCGGCAGAAATACCGTTTTGCGCGTCACTTCCGACCAATTGGTCGGAACCGTCACCTGTCACGATCCCGCGGATACCATCGGTTTCCTGAGTGACCCAGATATCACCATCAACGCGAACATCTTCATCAACGCCCAACGTCACAGACACATCACCCGTAAGTGCCGCCATGTTGATAATATCGAACCCTTCGTCATCATCCCCAATAAAAAGGCGATTGTCTTCGACTGCAGCAAGATCCAGAAAATCATCTGTGAAATGCCAGGTGTCGTCTTCATCTTCCTCAGCACCAAGAAATTCTAACTCAACGCTGTTCACCACACCGTCAAGACCGGCAAATGAATCGAAAAACGTAACAGTCCACTCACCTTCAGAGGTCGTGCCCCGGAACCCAGCCAGACCAAATGTCCAAGCATAATCAATTGCACTGTCACCACCTTCATACTTTAGCAGATCAAACTGAACGCCGTCTGGGCTCGTGATATACACCTGCAGATCACCGATGTAAGAATGATCAATATCCAGTGTTACATAAACATGATCGATCTCAATATTCTCGTTAACATCAATCATAACCCTCGTGAATTGATGTGCATCGATGCTCTGTGAAGAGAAGTTTGAAGCCGTGACTGTGGCCTGTTCTCCAAGAAGCCGCTGTTCTTCGAAAAGATGCCAAGCCTCGGCCATTCTAACAGCCGCAAAAGCGTCAACAGCGCCATAACCATAGCTCGGATTATACGTCAGCCCGCCACCATTCCAGGTACCATCACCAACCGAAATCCATTCACCGGCTTCGAACCCTTGCGCAACCTCACCCAGACTCGAGCCTGTCATCGATGCGCTGACCGCAAGTATCATCTGCACGTCTAACACGCTCAGATTTGGGTTCGCTTCCAACATCAAAGCAATAACGCCAGACACCACGGGTGTGGCTGCAGATGTCCCCCCGAATGTGTCTGTATACGAACCAGTGTCATAACCAGCGAACCCTGTAAGGTCGGTGGTCACCGAACCAGCACCTGCGCTGACCAACAAATTTGCCCCAAAGTTGGAATAACTAAACACATCGCCATTCTCATCGATCGCGCCTACAGCAACCAGGAAATGCCAATTATTGGTGCTATCTCCCTGCGCATTTCCGTAAATACCAAAGTCTTGCAAAAACCCATTGTTGGCTGCATTGCCTGCGGCCTTAACCATAATCGTGCCCAGGCCATCTCGACCCTCGAGCGCCGCATTGAAGTGCATATTATATTCAGTGGACCCGAAACTTCCGGCTTCAGCTAAACTCAGCGAAGGGTTGAATTCCGGGGTGTAACCATAGCTTTGGTTTATAATGTCAAACGTTGACATATACGCTGTTGTCTCAGCGAAATAAATAAACTCTTCAAACGCGTTATCAAATTCAGGGCTTAGGATATTCACCGAAGCCACCGATGCGCCCCAAGCCACACCTACCCCGCCAATGTCGTTGTTCTCTGCTGCGATCAGACCCGCAACAGATGTACCGTGCCCATCATCGCCAGATGGATTTTCGCCGTCATACCCAGGAAACAGAAGAGATGAATCATAGTTGTCATCTAGATCCGGATGCGCACTTTGGACACCCGTGTCATAAACACCTACAGTAACCCCTGCTCCGGTATACTCGGCCCAGATTGTTTCAATGTCACCAAGAAGATTTAAATGCCATTGATCTGCGTAAAGCGGATCATTGATAACTACGCTCATTTGAGAAACCCTTTATCCGTCACCCGTCCACCCATCGGAAAACACCCAAAGTCGCGAAGCGCCGCAAATCAAATTAAACTACCTATGAACGAATGCTTAAATTAAGAAATTCTCTAGAGCAATGTCATCAAGCGAAAGATTTAAAAACATTATGCTGGTGTCTTCGTAAGACAAGACAAGGTTGTCTCCGCTTACACTGATGGAACCAAAAACATCGATCAACTCTGCCTGCTCTATGTTGCTCAACAAAATATAATCCCACTCTTCAAAATCGATGATGGTATTATGACCTGTATCTTCTAGGTCAAAAACGAAAACATCACTCAGCGCCCCCCCCTGAAGGGTGTCATTCCCAGACAGCCCCACAATCACATCATCTGGCGCAAGCTCGCGCATGAACGCCACGAAACCATCATGTGACGTGCTGACAAATTCATTGCTCTGGGCAAAAAACGCCACAACCTCAGACCGGCTCATCCCTTCATCCAGCCTCTCGGTCCAGTACAACAGGCCCGCCTCTTGTGGATCGCGCCCCAGAACGTTCTGAAACAACAAATTCGCAAACTCTAAATTACTCGTTGCCCCATAGCGGCTCTGGAATTCTGGTCCTTCAACAAAGCCTTGGATCGCCGATAGAAAAGGCACGCCCTTGGCCAAATTCTCTGACCACCACAACAGCCCCTCCTCTATAGGTTCTCTCCCCAATGTGGTTTGGAACAGACGGTACACATCATCGACCCACGCAGCTTGATGAGCCGCCAAAGAAAAGCTTAGCGTTGTATTTTGCATCAAGCCTATGAATTCAGGCGTACCACTAAAGCTTAACACGACTTCCTCGCGGGTCATGCCATTTTCGAGATGCCCAACCCAAGCAGCCAACCCCGCCTCCGCGGGTGCCCGCCCCAGAACATTCTCATAAAGCAACGTTATGAAATCTACGTCCCCAGTGTTGCCATACACAAATTCAAACTCAGCGCTCCCCATCAACATCTCGGCTAACCCAGCACCATCAAGAGACTGATCTATCAACCGCCCTGTCCATCCCGCATGACCTTCAAGGTTTGGCGAGCGGCCAAGAACCGCTTGGAACAAACGGGTCACAACGGCTGCGTGAAAATCAAAGACGGCATCGGTTTGCTCTGGAACCAAGACGTCATTCCCGCTGGTCCCGGTATTATGATCGCCCTTGGATAAATCTAACTCTTCTTCCGGATCCACAGGTGGCTCCTCCACCGGATCCACGGGCGGCTCCTCCACTGGATCAACAGGCGGTTCCTCCACTGGATCCACAGGTGGCTCCTCCACCGGATCAACGGGTGGCTCCTCCACTGGATCAACGGGCGGCTCCTCCTCCCCATACTGCGGTGGGTTAAACTGAATATGGCTGCCGTCAAAAAGTAACGCGTCTGAAAAATCACTTTCAGACAAATGCACACCATCCACTGTGAAAACGTTTAGAGTCTCATCTCTAAAGGAAATCTGCACCCCACCTTCCAGCGCACTGAATTCAAGAGCAGATGCACTGTATAAAAAATTCCAAAATGATAGATTGATACGGTCTTCAGATATGTCAAAATCCGTAATCTGATCAACTTCACCGTCTGGATCGAACACAAATACATCCGCGCCCTCCCCACCTGTCAGCGTATCGATACCGGCGCCATCAACCAAAACATCATCACCCGACCCAGCCATGATCTGATCATCGCCCCCCCCTCCGGACAACAGATCATTCGCGCTTCCACCCAGCAGCACCCCGCCTTCATCCGCAGCCACATCGACTACGCCGGCTAAACCGGTATCTAGATCCAGAACCGATATCCCGCTCCACCCTTCACCAGCCACAAAAAGCCGTAGATCCCCATCCTGAACGCCAAATTCCAATGCCGTGATATCATCCAAAGGTGCTGCAACCTGATCTTCCAACGTTCCCAAAGACAGCAACCTGCCGTCCGGCAAGAGGGTAAAAATGCTAACACCAGAATCCTGACCAGATGCAGCGATATATACGCGTCCCTCGAATTCGATCGTCTCAAGAACTCCGATACCGTCAAACCGTGTCACCCGATCATCAATGACCTGATCGCGCAACTGCATCGTCCCATTCTCAGCAAGCAATACAGAAATGGAATTGCTACCGGAGCCGCCAATGATCAGAAAGGTTTGCCCGTTAAATTCTACAGCCTCTAAATTGCTCGGCAGCGAAACAGGTAAACCGTCTGCATTTCCAAATTGCGCAAGTGTTTCAAACCCACTGTCTGAGACGCTTAGCAGTGATATCGAATTATCAACCTGATCTATCGCAGCAACGTATGTGATGCCGTGCTGTTGAAATTGCGCCGTTCCAGCAATGGCCCCAGATGTGCTATCGCTATCTAATATAATCTCATCAACAAGCTGGGCACCTTGGCTTTGGGACATTGTCCAAAGTCGCAATGCTTCCCCCTCATCAGAGGTTGTGACAAACGTAAAATCCCCCTGCCCTTCAAGCCAGGTGATGTTAGAGACTTCGTCAAGCTGCGTACCAAAACCAGTCAGCTCTGATATCTGCCCGTTGACTGTCTCGTAGACAGCCACGCCGTTTACCGCCCCCCCGGCAGCAAAAAGAAGGTCCGCACTGTCAAAAGATACAGAAACCAGTTCCGCAGAGCCTAACGAAACGTCCCCTCCTGAGAGAGCCACCTGAGAGGTCTCATCGAAAGAGGCACCATTCCAGTACCAGCTGGTAAGCCACCCGAACCCGCCGCTGGAAGAGTAAATCGTTCCCGTCTCTGCTGACCATGTTAACCCAGAGATCACCGCCTCAGCAGCCTCTCCCTTTGGTAAGGAGATTCCCAAATAGCTCAAACCAATCATGCGCACCCACTCCGAACCCTAAATCCACGATCCAAGGTCTGGCCAATGCACCTGTCTCAATTTCGAAGAGAACGTGACGGCGATGCGGCAAACGGTTAAGAGTCATTTGAAAATTGATCTATATTTTAGCTTTCATTGAAAGACTGCCGTGCCGAGTTCACCCCATATCCAAATTCTAATGGCAACGTATAATGGTGAGAGTTTCCTGCATGAGCAGCTTGAATCCATTGCAAGCCAGCATCACCAAAACTGGTCGCTTTGGGTTTCGGATGACGGCTCTACCGACGGCACAAAACAAATTCTGCAGTCTTTCGCAGAGCAACACCCATCACATGACATTCGGCTCATAGAAGGCCCGCAAAAGGGCGCCGCGGCAAATTTTCTCAGTCTCCTCTGCCATCCAGACCTCTCAAACCAGTTTGTCGCAATTGCAGACCAAGATGACATCTGGCGACCAGAAAAACTGTCGCTCGCACTCAATGCTTTGAAGGGGACTAAGGAACCAACACTCTACGGTGCCCAAAGCGAACATATATCCCCCACCAATCGATCCATCGGAAACAGCAGAGTTCATGAAGGCAAACCAAGTTTTGGCAATGCCCTCGTGCAAACCCGTGTTTCGGGCCATAGCGCAACACTCAATCCTGCGGCTTTGAATCTTGTGCGTAAAATCGGCGCCGTTGAAGTTCCATTTCATGACTGGTGGATTTGCGTTTTGATCACAGGAACAGGTGGCAACGTCATCGTGGCAAACGACATTGTCCTTTCATACCGTCAGCACACGAACAATGTTCTAGGTGGAAACCAGCGCCGCTTTGCAGCGCTTGGGCGTATCTTTTCTGTGTTCAACGGGCGCTACAAATGCTGGCATCAACAAAACCTAAAGGCCTTGGAAAAAGCCCACGATCAATTGAGCCTCGAAGCCCGCGCCCTGCTCGCGACATGGAACCAGGCGCCGTCATTGGGCTTAAAGCGGGCGCGGCTTCTCGATCAACTTGGTATTGTCAGAGATCGCCCTACCGGCACTCTCCTACTAAAAATTGCTGCGTTTTTCGGTCGGTTCTAATATCACATCACATTTATGCGCTGCCAAACAGCCTTATCCGCAGATAAGGCTGCCTGTAACGTGATGCTCACCTCAAGATATCAAACACACCCAAAAACTGAATTTATTAATAAAATTCAATCAGTTAAGCCGAAACAATCTCTGCAATTTTGTTGAGATGCATATCCGCTAAACGCGTTGCGGATTCAACGTCATCTGCCTCAACGTAACACCGGCACTCCGGCGCGTTGCCTGATGGGCGCAGATGCACAATTGTATTGCATGAAAACGTGACACGAAGACCATCCGTCAAGTCAGTTTGCAACTCCGCCTCTACCCCCGTGAAGAAAGCAGTCCGCGCCGCGGGGTTTTCGATTAAATCTTGGATCAAAGCACCCGACTTATCTGTCGGGATGTTTTGGACACGACCCGCCGCAGTAAATCGTTTTGGAAGTGACGCTGACAGCTCGGTCAGCGTTACGTTTTGGGCAGCAGCCGCGATCAAAGGCCCAATCATTGGCAGAATGCTATCGCGTGTCATAAGTGGCGCCAGTGGGCCATGTGTACCGTTCGCCGCAAACCCAAGTAAGAAGCCCCCATTTGCCTCGTATCCCGCAACCTTGGCCATCGGGTCTTGTTCCAAAATGTCTTCCATCTTTGCGATGACATAGGGTGATCCGATCTTGGTAAGATGACACGCTGCGAACTCAGACATTTGGTTGATGAGGCTATTCGATGAGACCGGCGTAACCAATATTTCCGCACCAACCAGCCCTGCGGTAATAGG
>JALZUL010000133.1 GCA_023301665.1 Ascidiaceihabitans sp. | reverse complement strand
GACGCCGTTGACCCAAACGGTGCCGATCGGGAATGGAGCGATGAAGGACCGCAGCTTTATCGAGTGGGATAAGGACGACATCGAGGCGTTGCGGATTCTAAAGATTGATGTGCTGGCCTTGGGGATGTTGACCTGCATTCGCAAGGCGTTTGATTTGATCGATGCGCATTATGGCAAGCGGTATGATTTGGCGAGCATCCAGCATGATGATGCGGTTTACGAAATGCTATGTCAGGGAGACAGCGTTGGGGTCTTTCAGGTGGAAAGCCGTGCACAGATCAACATGCTGCCGCGTCTTAAGCCACGGGAGTTTTATGATCTGGTGGTACAGGTTGCGATTGTGCGGCCGGGGCCGATCCAGGGGGATATGGTGCATCCGTATTTACGCCGGCGCAACGGACAAGAGCCTGAGGTGTACCCCAGCCCAGGGCCGCAATACGACCAAGACGAGTTGCGAAACATTCTATGCCGCACCATGGGCGTGCCGATTTTTCAGGAACAGGCCATGAAAATTGCCATGGTCGCGGCTGAGTTCTCAACGGCTGAGGCGAATGATCTGCGCAAAGCTATGGCGACCTTTCGATCCAAAGGAACCATCGGTGCGCTTGAAGAAAAGATGGTTGGTCGGATGATTGGGCGTGGATATGACCCTGAATTTGCGATGCGATGTTTTAACCAGATCAAGGGGTTTGGGGATTATGGGTTTCCTGAAAGTCACGCGGCAAGTTTTGCGCATTTGGTTTATGTGTCGAGTTGGATCAAACATCACTATCCGGATGTGTTTTGTGCCGCTTTGCTGAATTCACAACCGATGGGGTTTTATGCGCCTGCGCAATTGGTGCGCGATGCGCGCGAGCACGGTGTGACGGTGCATCCGCCTGATGTGAATTACAGCGATTGGGATAACTCGTTAGAGCCGATTGGTACCGGCCAGTTTGCGGTGCGTTTAGGATTGCGGCAGGTGGATGGCGTGCGTCGCGATGTGGCTGAGCGGATGATGGATGTGCGGGATGCGCCGTTCGAGGACCTAGAAGACTTTAAGCGCCGCACCCGTGCAGATGCGGGAAGCATGCGCAAACTTGCCGCGGCGGATGTGTTTCGATCTATGGGGCGTGATCGCAGGCAGGCGTTGTGGGATGCACGGGCGTTGAAAGACGCGCCCGATCTGCCACTGTTTTCTGAGGTACGAGACGAAGGAGCAGAAGTGATGTTTCCTTTGCCGAGCATGCCGACCTGCGAGCATGTGGTGGCAGATTATCAAACGTTGCGTTTGTCCCTTAAAGCACATCCATTGGCATTCTTGCGCAAAAGCATGATGCGGCAAGGGTATGCATCGGCGCGGGATTTACAGCATATGCGCAATGGTCAGCGGATATCGATGGCGGGAATTGTGTTGATCCGGCAACGACCGGGAACGGCAAAAGGCGTGTGCTTCATCACGATTGAGGATGAAGTGGGCGTCGCCAATCTGGTGGTTTGGTCCAAAGTGATGAAGGCGTACCGCAAGGTTGTGATGGGCGCACGTGTGATTGATGTGCGCGGAACTGTGCAGCGTGAGGGGGCCGTGATCCATATCATCGCTCATCATTTGGTGGATCGCACTGACGTTCTTGAGCGTCTTGCAAATAAGGAAGAGGTGGATGAAAGGGAGAAGGCAAACCCTCTCCCTAAATCAACGCATCGTCATCCACGTGATGTGCGGATCATCCCGAAGTCTCGGGATTTCCACTAGGGTTTCAGCGCAGGCGTTTGAGCAGTGCGATGGATGGTTTGCCTGTCACAGGCAGACCTTGGCTCGCTTGATAAGCGCTGATCGCTTTTTCAGAGTTTGGCCCAATCACGCCGTCTGCCCCGCCGGTATCAAAACCATTTGCTGTTAGGCGTTCTTGCAATCCGACACGGTCATCTTTGGTCAACCCGTTGGCATCTGGCGGGAAGCTCGCGCGCAAAGGTCCACCACCGCCAATGCGGTCTGCCAAATGGCCAACACCAATCGCATAGGAATCCGAATTGTTGTAGCGTTTGATCGCGCGGAAGTTCTCGGTCACTGCAAATTTCGGGCCACCGGCTTGCGGTTGAATAACGGTACCACCGCTATCGCCCTCACGGCCCCAACGGGTGCCACGCTTCCAGCCATTCCTTGCGAGGTAAGCCGCTGTTGATGCAAGGGCATCTGTAGGGTCTTCAGACCAAATGTCACGACGGCCATCACCCGTGAAATCGACTGCAAAGGCTTGATAAGAGGTTGGGATGAATTGGGTGTGCCCCATTGCGCCGGCCCAGCTGCCGGTCATCTTGGAGGCTTTGACATCACCGTTTTGCAGGATCTTAAGGGCTGCGATCAATTGCTTTTCGAAAAAGCTACCGCGGCGACCATCAAAGGCAAGTGTCGAAGTGGCCGAGATTACCGGAACATCCCCACGTCGTTCGCCAAAGAAGCTTTCGAGCCCCCAGATTGCTGTGATGATTTCAGCATCGACACCGTATCGTTCTTCGAGCGTATTGAGGGTCGTGCGGTGTTTGGCAAATGCTGCGCGGCCTTTGCTGATACGCTCATCCGAAGCTGCAATCGCAAGGTAGTCTTCGAGCGAACGCTTGAATTCTGTTTGGTTGCGGTCACGTTTTACAACGCCGGGCAAAAACCCTGTGCCGCGAAAGGCTGCGGTCAAAGTGGCATCCGAAATTCCGGCTGATCTTGCGCGGGGCATGAAATTGCGGACCCATGCATCATAGGCTGAGTTATTGGCCGGGCGCAGGTCATCGGGGAGTCCGCTGCTGCGCTGACGCACGGTGGGGGTAGGTGCTGCGCTGCTGCAGGCGGAAAGGGCTAAAGCCGAAAGGCTGACTGTGAACGTTCGTCTGGAGATTTGCATCGATTGGGCCTCTTATTCTTATTAATTAGGGACAGCATAGCCTGACTTCCTCGGTGGGCAAAGTGGAAGTCAGGCTATGCTGTCCCTAATTAATAAGAATAAGAGGCCCAATC
>JALZUL010000132.1 GCA_023301665.1 Ascidiaceihabitans sp. | reverse complement strand
AAAACGCACCTCATGCACGCCATTGCATGGGAACTCCAAACAAGCCGCCCTGATCTGAACGTACTTTACCTGTCTGCAGAGCAATTCATGTATCGCTTTGTTCAGGCTCTTCGTGATCGTAAAATGATGGACTTTAAAGAGATCTTTCGTTCGGTTGATGTTCTCATGGTAGACGATGTTCAATTCATTGCCGGCAAAGACAGCACACAAGAAGAATTCTTTCACACGTTCAACGCCCTGGTCGACCAAAACAAGCAGATCATTATTTCGGCTGACCGTGCACCAGGTGAGATCAAAGACCTCGAAGATCGTGTCAAATCCCGCCTGCAATGTGGTCTAGTTGTTGATCTCCATCCAACAGATTACGAATTGCGCCTTGGCATTTTGCAAAGCAAAGTCGAAATGCAGCAAGTCAACTATCCCGATCTGCAAGTCGATGATGGCGTTTTGGAATTCTTGGCTCATCGTATATCAACAAACGTGCGTGTTCTCGAAGGCGCTCTGACCCGCCTCTTTGCCTTTGCATCTCTTGTTGGACGTGAAATCAACCTCGAGCTCACTCAAGACTGTTTGGCTGATGTTTTGCGAGCTTCTGAGCGAAAAATCACCGTCGAAGAAATCCAACGTCGCGTATCCGAGCATTATAACATCCGCTTAAGCGACATGATCGGTCCAAAACGCTTGCGTAGTTATGCCCGTCCTCGGCAGGTCGCAATGTACCTTTGCAAGCATATGACAAGCCGGTCTTTGCCAGAGATTGGGCGCCGCTTTGGTGGCCGTGACCACACCACTGTCATGCATGGCGTACGTCGGATCGAAGAGCTCAAGGTTCAAGATGGTCAAATCGCAGAAGATCTTGAACTTTTGCGTCGATCGCTCGAAGCCTAGCCCAAAAAGAGAGCTGAATTCACGGGCCGCCTTGACGGGCCGTCTAATCCACAGCAAAACCAATTAAACGCTTGAGAATATAGCGGAACGGGGTATTTTATCCGTTCCGACTATTATGCCCGCAAATTGGGATTGGAGACGCCATATGAAAATCAGTATCGAACGCAGTGATCTGCTAAAAGCAGTGGCGCAAGCGCAGTCCGTTGTTGAGCGACGCAACACTATTCCAATTCTAGCAAATGTCTTGATCGAAGCCGAAGGATCAGATGTATCTTTCCGGGCGACTGACTTGGACATCGAAGTTGTCGACAAGGCTCCGGCACAAGTGGAACGTGCTGGCGCAACAACCGTTGCTGCTACGACCCTGCATGAAATTGTCCGCAAGCTGCCCGATGGAGCTTTAGTTACGTTGACTGCCGACAGTGCCGCTGGTCGTTTAACTGTAGAGGCAGGTCGTTCAAACTTTTCCTTGGCTACATTGCCTCGTGAAGATTTCCCGGTCATGGCATCCTCTGAATATGCGTCAAATTTTAGCGCACCAGCTCCTGTTTTGCGCCGCTTGTTTGACAAGTCAAAGTTCGCGATTTCAACCGAAGAAACTCGCTATTATCTGAACGGCGTTTATATGCATGTT
The DNA here is from genome assembly GCA_023301665.1 of Ascidiaceihabitans sp. Classification (GTDB taxonomy): domain Bacteria; phylum Pseudomonadota; class Alphaproteobacteria; order Rhodobacterales; family Rhodobacteraceae; genus Ascidiaceihabitans. The sequence continues at coordinate 3,296 of JALZUL010000132.1, read as the reverse complement.
TCTGACGCTGATGGCGGTAAGGTTCTGCGCTGCGTGGCAACAGATGGTCACCGCCTTGCGCGTATCGATGCAGACTTGCCTGAAGGTGCAGCCGAAATGCCCGGCGTCATTGTTCCGCGTAAGACCGTTGGCGAAATGCGTAAACTTCTCGACGACGATGATATGATCATCGCTGTTTCCGTTTCTGAGACCAAAGTTCGGTTTGCAACGCCAAACATTACCCTAACGTCTAAAGTCATCGACGGCACATTCCCCGACTACACGCGGGTAATTCCACAAGGTAATACACGCAAGCTCGAAGTGGACGCCGCCGATTTTGCCAAGGCCGTCGATCGTGTTGCGACTGTTTCATCTGAACGTTCTCGCGCTGTGAAACTACAGCTTGACGAAGATCGCTTGATTCTATCAGTCAACGCGCCTGACAGTGGTGCTGCTGAAGAAGAACTCGCCGTAGCCTATAATGACGAGCGTCTCGAGATTGGTTTCAACGCCAAATACCTGCTTGAAATCGCAAGCCAGGTTGATCGTGAGAACGCCGTCTTTATGTTCAACTCTTCAGGCGACCCAACATTGATGCGCGAAGGTAATGACCAATCCGCCGTCTATGTTGTCATGCCGATGCGCGTCTAACACTTTGTCATTTCCAGAAATATCTCTGGAGCGAAGAAAGGGGCAGATATGTCACTGTACCTTTCTTCCTTAGTGATATCTCACTTTCGCTCTCATAAGATCGCACGGCTTTCTGTGGACCAACGCCCTATCGCCATCTACGGGCCAAACGGCGCTGGCAAAACCAATATCTTAGAAGCTGTATCGCTGTTCTCTCCTGGCCGGGGTTTGCGTCGTTCGAGCGCGCACGATATGGCGCGCCGTCCTGAGGCCTTAGGATGGAAATTGAATGGCCTCCTCCACTCTCAAAGCCAAAGCCACGAAATCGATATTTGGTCCCAAGAAGGTGCTGCGAGACAGGTCCGGATAGACGAGAAAGCGGCGGCCCAAAATACTTTGGGATCTATTGCCCGTGTGCTTTGGCTCATTCCCTCTATGGACCGCCTCTGGATTGAAGGTGCCGAGGGGCGGAGACGCTTTTTGGATCGCATGACGTTAAGTTTTGAACCTCGCCATGCCGAGCTATCTTCCACCTATGAAAAAGCAATGCGTGAGCGCAATCGCTTGTTAAAAGACATGGTGCGCGATCCGCACTGGTATACCGCACTAGAAGCGACAATGGCAGAAACCGGTCACGCCATTCACACCAATCGCTTACTGGCCCTCTCCCAGCTTGACGCAGCTCAGAACGCAGCACTGACCGCCTTTCCTATTGCTTCATTGGAATTGATCTATGCCGATGGTCCATTCCCAAACTCCGTCGAGGATCTACGTGGAGCCCTTGCGGACGGCAGGGCACGTGATCTCGCTGCAGGTCGCACCCTTGTTGGACCACATCGCGCTGATCTCATTGGAACCTTTGTGGCAAAAGATATTCCCGCGCGTGATTGCTCAACAGGAGAACAGAAGGCATTGCTCGTTTCTCTAATTCTCGCCAATGCCCGTGCACTGACCAAGGACTTTGGCGCTCCCCCCCTTTTGCTTCTCGACGAGGTGGCCGCCCATTTAGACGCAAATCGACGATCAGCGCTTTACGACGAAATCACAGCTCTTGGCGCGCAGGCATGGATGACCGGAACAGAAAACGAACTGTTCGACGGCCTAGGGGACAGAGCGCAGTATATTGAGGTTACAGAAGACGCAGGCACATCAAGCGTTAGGCCCATTCAATGACGCTCGATCCTTATGCTTTGCTCTTATATTGTGGCGCACTTGTCATTCTATTTTTGACACCGGGCCCCGTTTGGCTCGCTTTGACCGCACGAAGCATATCTGGAGGCTTTAACGCCGCATGGCCATTGGCTATCGGTGTCGCTGTTGGGGACATCGTTTGGCCTCTCGTGGCTGTCTTGGGGGTTTCTTGGGTTTTGTCTGTCTTTGACACTTTCATGACTGTACTTCGCTGGCTGGCCTGTGTTGTTTTCATTTTGATGGGTTGGGCACTCATCCGTCATGCCAGTAAAATAATATCCAGCGATAGCAGGTTAGCTCGCCCTGGCATGTGGGCAGGCTTTTTAGCAGGTCTTGCCGCTATTCTAGGAAACCCAAAAGCCGTTTTGTTCTATATGGGTGTTCTTCCCGGCTTTTTCGATTTGCGCAACGTAACAGCCGCCGATATTCTTATTATCCTAACTGCATCCGTAAGTGTTCCACTCATTGGGAATCTTATTATGGCAGGTTTTGTTGGAAAGATACGTCATCTTATTTCTTCGCCCAACGTCCTGAAAAAGTTCAATATTGGATCAGGTATTTTGCTTATTTTGGTCGGCATCCTTATCCCCGCCCTCTGATACAAAATCTTGTCACTGACGCGTGACATTCCTCACAAAAAACCCTATAAATGCTCAAAATAATAAAGGTGCGATAGCATGTCCGAAAACGAGCAAAATCCCGAAGAATATGGCGCGAATTCCATTAAAGTTCTCAAAGGGTTAGAGGCCGTTAGAAAGCGTCCGGGCATGTACATCGGTGATACTGATGATGGCTCTGGTTTGCACCATATGGTTTACGAGGTTGTCGATAACGGTATCGACGAAGCGTTAGCCGGTCATGCCGATGCTGTAACCGTTATCATCAATCCCGACTCGTCCGTTTCTGTCAGCGATAACGGACGCGGTATTCCAGTAGGCCTTCACGAAGAAGAAGGGGTTTCTGCCGCCGAAGTCATCATGACCCAACTTCACGCTGGCGGTAAATTCGACAGCAACTCATACAAAGTTTCAGGTGGCCTTCATGGCGTAGGTGTTTCAGTTGTAAACGCGTTATCCGTTGAATTGGACCTTCGGATTTGGCGAGAGGGCAAAGAGCATGTCGCGCGCTTTTCTCACGGCGACACCGTGGAACATCTTAAGGTTGTTGGGGAATGCGGTGATCGAACAGGAACAGAAGTACGGTTTCTCGCTTCAACTGAAACCTTTTCAAATCTCGAATACTCGTTCGAAATCTTAGAAAAGCGTCTACGTGAACTAGCATTCTTGAACTCAGGTGTGCGTATTATCCTGGTGGATAACCGACCGGTCGAACCTCTACGCTCAGAATTGTACTATGAGGGCGGCGTTAAAGAGTTTGTCAAATATTTAGATCGCTCGAAAACAACCGTTATGCCCGATCCAATTTATATAATTGGGGAACGGGACGACATCGTCGTGGAAGTCGCGATGTGGTGGAACGACAGCTACAACGAAATG
>JALZUL010000131.1 GCA_023301665.1 Ascidiaceihabitans sp. | reverse complement strand
AGTCGTCAACTTCGGATGCAGGTCTGGGCTAAGCGGCGAGAACGCAGCATTAGGAGGACGCAAAGTTCGCCCCAACATAAAGCGAATCAAAAACACGCCTCGATGAATGGGCGACGTCGAATGCGTGTAAGCCAGACCGCTCATCAAATAAGGATGAGTCAATAGGCCTTGTGGCGAACCGGGCTGACTTGGTGTCTTTCGAAGTGAATCAACGGGCAGCAAGCCGATATAATCAAGTCCCTTTTGGGCTCTTTCTTTCGCTTCGCCAGTCGCATCCTGAGCATCGCAACCATCTGCATCGCCGTCATCTGCATCGCTGCCATCTGCATTGCTGTCATCTGCTGAATGGGCGTTACTGGCGACACTGTTGACTGGCGCGGGCCGCCAAGCGTCTCCATAAAACTTGGCAAGCCTTGCATTGGAATACGACCAGTCGGCAGAAAATAGCTTTCGAAAATCACTGTCTGTAAAACCGGACATGGGTTACTTAAGTCAAAGGTTCGTATCGCCTTGCTTAACTGTCTTTAGCCTATGTTGGTTTGAAGGTTCGGTCTGGGTTGGAAACACTTTTTGTTTGGCCAGCATCCTGTGACGTGGCCAATTGATATGGTTCATGAAATTGGCGACATCGGGGCAAAGCCCGAAAGGTTCGACACATACGTAAAACCTCCTCATTGTACCGACCAGAGAGTGTGCACTCGTAGGTGAAGGTGGTGCAGGGACGGGCTCGATTTTAATCCTCTGGTCAGACGCAATCACAATTGAGACGTCGTTCAAGCATGTGCCTTAATCCCTAGCCACAAAAAAGGGCCACCCGATATGGGTGGCCCTGATCCGTCACGAAATGTGTAACTTTAGATTATTCTTGTTGGCCCATGAACATCAGCAAGAACTGGAACATGTTCAAGAATGAGATGTACAAGGAAAGCGCACCGTCTGATGCCGCTTTGTCCAACCATTCTTGATCGCCGTGATGTGCGTGTGCCACATACGTGCGTTTGATGTCTTGCGTGTAGTAGGCTGTAAGGCCTGAAAAGATCAAAACGCCAATGGCTGCAATTGCATATCCCATAGGGCCAGACTGCAAGAACATGTTTATGACCATGGCAATAATCAAGCCGATCACACCCATCATCAAGAATGTGCCCATGCCGGACAGATCTTTTTTGGTGGTGTAGCCGTAAAGGCTAAGACCTGCGAATGCGATTGCAGTCACAAGGAAGGTTTGTGTGATGGAATACGGTGTGTAGACCAAGAAGATTGAGCTCATTGAGATGCCCATGACGGCAGCAAAAATGAAGAAGCCCAATTGAACAGCTGCGGCGGAGCCACGGCTCATCAAGGCACCCCAACCAAACAGCAAGAATGCAAGTGGTGCGAACATTACGACATATTGCAGTGGTGATGCATAAAGCAGGCTACCCAAACCGGTTAGGAATGTACCTTCGCGCAACGCCATGATTTGGCCTTCGGCGTTCAGTGCTGCTGCGGATGGGTCAGATGTGACGGCCAAGCCAGCAATCGCCCAAGCGGCAAGCGCTGTGATCAACATGCCAATCGACATTTGACCGTAAACTTTGTTCATGTGCGCGCGTAGGCCCGCATCGATATCAGCAACGCCTGAACGTACGCCACTGCGGATTGTATTCACGTCAGCCATTTATGACCTCCAATTGGAACTTCTGAATAGCGAGGATGGCTCGCGGTTCTCTATGTCCCTAAATATTGGTGCTAAAGCCGCATCTTTCAAGTCATATTAACTGGAAAGATGCGGTTAATTGCGACGAAGTTTATCGAAGTGTTAGTTGCGCCACGTTGCCGGCACATCCCAAAATGGGCGGTTGACCTCTGCCCGAGCTTCTAAGCGGGACAGACCAACATCCTGTAGGGCTGCATCATCAAGGGCCGCTAGGGCACGACGGCTGCGCCATACGTTGTAGATTGTGCGTAAAGACGCCGCAGAACGAACTTGGGAATGTGGGGCTGTGTAGCACGCGTTGTTTTCGATGTAGGCCATGGTGTCTCTCCTGTGTTAATGGAATTTGATGAATTCACCTGAAAGCATCAATCTTGTTGATGTATATGCCGTAATGGAATACATTTGAAAAGCGAATGATTGTGATTGAATACATCAAGGATGGTGATGGATGAGAAATTTAGACGTTACTACACTGCGCTCTTTTGTGGCTGTGGCCGAATCTGGCGGGGTCACACGGGCTGCGGGTTTTCTGCATCTGACCCAATCTGCGGTGTCCATGCAGCTTAAACGGCTCGAAGAATTGCTTGGTCTTGAATTATTGGATCGATCTGGGCGCACGATTGCCTTGACTGCGTCCGGGGAGCAATTGCTTGTGTATGCGCGCCGAATGGTTGCCCTGAATGATGAGGTTATCACCCGCTTGACCGATCAAGCTTATGAGGGGCAAATCACGCTCGGGGTGCCCCATGACATTGTATATCCGGTCATCCCGCAGGTCTTACGTCAATTCAACGGCCTTTTTCCGCGGGTGAAGGTGCAATTGATCACGTCCTATACGTTCAGCCTGTTTGAGGATTTCAAAAAGGGCAATTGCGATCTGATTCTAACAACCGAAACATCACTCGGGACAGGAGGTGAAACGCTGTGTTCTAAACCCCTGTGTTGGATAGGCGCGCCAAGCGGCTCTGCATGGCGACAACGCCCATTGCGTTTGGCCTTTGGTCGGAAATGCACATTCCGTCCACGTGTGATTGAACAGTTGGATGAAGCTGAGATTGAATGGGATGTTGTGGTAGAGACTGACAGCGACCGCACGATTGAAGCCACTGTGAGCGCAGATTTGGCAGTCCACACAATGATTGAGGGCACCGAGCCACCACATCTTGAGCGTATTCAGGGCAGCGACCTACCGGATTTGCCGACTCAGCACATAAATTTATACGGCGCAGGAGGGGCAAAAAACGTGGTTCACGATTCTCTAGCTGATCTTTTACGCCGAGCTTTCGGAGGCGCAGAGCAACCCAAACTCCGTGTTATTTCGGAAATGTAGGCCTCGGGAGGGGGGCCTAGCAAGATTTCGCCTGTCCGTGGATGAACGACATGCCTTGTGAAGCGGCGAGCTCTTGATCACAGGTTTTGTGACTTTTGTTTCAATATGTAGTTTATCCACTTGTTATACCTCTATAAATTAAATTTCTTACCGGAATTCGGCTTTCGGTAAGGGGAATGAGGTTTCTATTTTCCCCGAAAATAAACGCAAAAGATGTGTAGGATTGGCGTTAACTCGCCTTATGGTGGCGGGAATTGTTGATTTTAGAATGATTTTGTCGCATGTTTGTCAAAGCCAGGAAGCAAATGTACGCAATTTGTTTTGAAGTCGTTAATAGTGTCTCAGATTTTGTCGCGTGATGATTGAGATGAAACTGCACACGCGGTATTTGGTAAGGAAATGGCATGCCTCATAAGGTTGACACCCATGTCGGTCAAAAGTTGCGCCAACGGCGTTGGCTTATCGGAATGACCCAACAAACATTGGCGGAGAAAGTTGGAATCAAGTTTCAGCAGATCCAAAAGTACGAGACGGGAGCCAATCGTGTAAGTGCATCTCGTCTGTGGGATATTGCTGAAGTGTTAGGGGTTCCAACCTCATATTTCTTTGACGGAATGGAAGCTGCCGAAGGGCGTGATCCAGATGACAAGAACAAAGCGCCTGCTGATTTGCTAAAGGACAAGGAAGCGATGGATTTGGTTCGCTCTTACTATGCGATCCCAGAAAACCAGCGCCGTCGTTTGTTTGAACTGGCACGCGTTTTGAGTGACGTGGCCTAGAGACGGGCTTGGCCTCGCGCGATTTTCCAATGAACGGAACCGTTGGGGCCAACAATGATTGCAATTGGGGGTGCGAAATGGCACCCCTTTTTTATGACTTATACACCTAAAGACCATGATGCCCTTGTCGCAGTTGCCCATGCATTGGCAGATGCCGCGCGTGAGGCCATTCTCCCGTATTTCCGGACAAAGGATCTAACGGCTGAAAATAAACTGACCACCGGCTTTGATCCCGTCACGATTGCTGACAAAGCGGCAGAACAAGCGATGCGCGATGTATTGGGCGAAATGCGCCCCGATGATGCGATCTTGGGGGAAGAATTTGGCACGAAAGAGGGTACCACTGGCCTGACATGGGTCTTAGATCCGATCGATGGCACACGCGGGTTCGTCTCGGGCACGCCAACTTGGGGTGTTTTGATTGCGGTTGGTGATGATACAGGTCCACAAATCGGTATCATCGACCAGCCCTACATCGGTGAGCGATTTGTTGGCACGCCAAACGGTGCCCATTTCAAGGGGCCGCATCAGACCGGCGCAATCGCAACTCGCGCTGCGCGGCCTTTATCGCAAGCGATTGTTTTCACAACATTCCCTGAAGTCGGGACGCCACAAGATCGCGCCGGATTCGACGCAGTCGCCCAAGAGGCACAATTGGCGCGATACGGGATGGATTGTTATGCCTATGCTCTACTGGCTGCAGGTCAAATCGACTTGGTGATTGAGGCGGGATTGAACTCTTACGACATCCAAGGGCCAATCGGTTTGATCCATGGCGCAGGCGGTATTGTGACGGATTGGAACGGCGAGCCAGCCCATCAGGGGGGACGGGCCTTGGCTGCGGCCAATGCAGAAATCCATGCGCAAGCCCTTGCCATCTTAAAGGATTTTTAATGCCAGCGGTTCTGATCAAAAACGCTGATACGATCCTAACGATGGATGATGCGCGCCGTGAATTGAACGGGGCCGATGTTTTGATCCGTGATGGACAAATCGCGCAGATCGGGCTGGGCCTGCCTAGCGAGGGAGAGGTCATCAATGCGCAAGGGTGTGTGGTGACCCCCGGATTGGTCAACACGCATCATCATCTTTACCAGACATTGACCCGCGCAGTTCCGGGCGGACAGGACGCATTGCTGTTTGGCTGGCTTCAAACGCTCTATCCGATTTGGGCAAAGTTTACGCCTGAGCATATGTTTACGTCCGCGCAAGTGGGTCTTGCTGAGCTGGCCTTGTCAGGTTGCACGTTAAGTTCCGACCATCTTTATCTGTTTCCCAACGGATCACGCCTTGAAGACACCATTCACGGCGCGGCTGAATTGGGCATTCGTTTTCAACCGACCCGCGGTGCCATGAGCATCGGCGAAAGTGATGGAGGCCTGCCACCTGACAGTTTGGTCGAAGATGAAGCCGCGATCTTAGAAGATTGCATACGGGTGATTGATGGGTTTCATGATGCGTCACCAGCTTCGATGTGTCGTGTCGGCGTGGCACCATGTTCCCCTTTCTCGGTCAGTACCGAATTGATGCGCGACGCGGCCATTTTGGCGCGCGACAAGGGCGTGATGATGCACACGCACCTCGCAGAAAACGACGAAGACATCGCTTATAGCCTTGAAAAATTTGGCAAACGCCCTGGTCAATACGCCGAAGATCTTGGCTGGACGGGGTCAGATGTTTGGCACGCGCACTGCGTCAAGCTGGATGAACAAGAGATTGCATTGTTCGCGCGCACAAAAACGGGCGTTGCGCATTGCCCTTGCTCTAATTGCCGTCTTGGGAGTGGCATCGCGCCTGTTCGGGCGATGTACGACAATAGGGTGCCTGTGGGTCTTGGGGTTGATGGTTCGGCCAGTAATGACGTGGGGAATATGATCGCTGAGGCGCGCCAAGCGATGTTGCTGCAACGGGTTGCTCTTGGTGCGGATGCGATGAGCGCGCGTACAACACTTGAGATCGCAACCCGCGGCGGAGCCGATGTGTTGGGACGACCAGAATGTGGTCGCTTGCAAGTTGGATGCCGCGCTGATGTTGCTATTTGGGACACAACAGGGATTGAGAGCGCAGGGTCGTGGGATCCCGCAGCGCTATTGTTGGCGGGGCCAACAAAGGTCAAACATTTGCTTGTCGAGGGGCGTCAAATTGTGCGCGACGGCCATGTCACGACGATTGATCTGTCCACCGTTATTGCCAAACAAAACAAGTTGGCGCGTGAAATTCGTGAGAACCTTTGAGGAATGTGAAATTATGAAAAACCTATTGATCGCCTGTACCATCGCAATGTCTTTTGGCGCACCAGTGATGGCCAACCCGGAAGCTACGCAATTGATCAACGAGGTGCGCAAAGACAAACGGCGCAAAGCGATCCGCTATTCTAAAGTGCTTGAAGCTGCGGCAGCCGGACATGCCAATGAAATGGCTGCGAAGGGTTACTTTAGCCATACGGGTGCGAATGGTTCTTCTGTTGGCGACCGGACATCAGCACAGGGGTACAAGTGGTGCTTTATCGCGGAAAATATTGCGCGTGGCCAAACCAGCCTGCAAGAAGCAATGGTAGCTTGGACCAATTCCAAAGGGCATTACAAAAACATGACCGACAAAAAGGTCCGCGAATTTGGATTGGCACGCGGTGCGGATAACAACTGGGTTATGGTGCTCGCAAAGCCCTGTTAAGGGCGTTGCATGCGTACGCCGTTGACCCAAACATCTGAAATTGCCCGATCATCACCCATCATGATGGTTGGGAAAATGGCCTCCCAGATGTCTGATGCACGAGATGTCCGTTGCGCAATTGCAGGGGTTGAGGCCAGATCAAGCACACAAATATCTGCTTCATATCCCACTTTTAGGGACCCGATGTGTTGGTGTTGATGGAGGCTGCGGGCAGAGCCTGCGGTTGCGAGCCACAAAAGCTGGCTGGCATGCACGGCTGTTCCACGCAATTGTCCGATCTCATAAGCTGCCGCCATGGTACGCAACATCGAAAACGATGAGCCGCCGCCTGTGTCTGTTGCCAATCCCACGGGAATCGCGCGCGCCTTCATAGTTGCCAAATCAAACAAGCCGGACCCGATAAAGGTGTTGGAGGTCGGGCAATGCACAACCGCACCGCCCACTTCCGCCAAGCGGTCGAGCTCACGGGGTTCCATATGGATGGCATGACCGTAAAGGCCGCGCGCGCCCAATAGCCCATAGGCTTCGTATGTGTCCAAGTAGTCGCGAGCTTGCGGGTACAACCCTTTCACCCATTCGATCTCGTCGACTTGCTCGCTGAGGTGGGTTTGCATCAAAACGTCTGGATGCTCAGCCCACAGACTGCCCAATGCTTCCAACTGCTCAATGCTGGATGTTGGTGAAAATCGCGGCGTGATCGCGTAGCTTGCGCGGCCTTTCCCATGCCATTTGCCAAGCAGTGCTTTGCTGTCGTCATAAGAAGATTGCGCTGTGTCACGCAGCCCTTCAGGGGCATTGCGGTCCATGCAGGTTTTGCCGGTTACAATCCGTTGGCCACGCACCGCCGCCGCTTCAAAAAGAGCGTCAACACTTGCGGGGTGGATCGTTGCAAACGAACAGACCGTTGTTGTCCCATTGGCCAATGTCAGATCAAGGTAGCGGCCTGCGATTTCGCGTGCATAGGCGGGATCCCCAAACCGCATTTCCTCAGGAAACGTATAGGTGTTGAGCCAATCAATCAGGCGTTTGCCCCAACTGGCGATGATTCCGGTCTGTGGATAATGCACATGGGCATCCACAAAGCCGGGGATGATCAGTTTATCCCCGTACTCGACAATCTTTGCCTCAGGATGTGCCGCACGTAAATCAGAGCTTGGCCCTACGGCTTTGATGATCCCGTCATGAATCAACACAGCGCCAGCGCTCTCGATATGCACAGCGTCTTGCCACTGGGTTACAAATGGGTCGCTAGAGTAGGTCAGAACCTGACCGCAAAGTAATTTTAATTCTGTCATAATTTACTCATAGCCATCGCCATGTGAGGGGTAAATGACAATTCGTTTCAGTTTCGCCTGTGCGCGCCATTGTCAGTGCCAAGGCCCCCGCCTATGGTCCGAACAATATGAGTGAACTGACAAAAATATCCGCCGAAGGGCAAGACGGGCCACGTGATGATGACGCCTATCGGCTGGACCGTAAAAACGTCAGCGCGATACTCTATGCCGTGGATATTGAAGATAAGGCGAAACTCAGCGAGCTGATGGAACCGCTTCATGCTGCTGATATTGCTGACCTTTTGGAACAAATCAACGCGTTTGAACGCTCGCGCCTGATCCGCCTCTATGACCGTGAATTCGACGGCGACATTCTGTCAGAGCTTGATGACAGCATCCGCGAAGAAGTGATTGGCGTCCTTACGCCTCAAGTGCTGGCTGAAGCGGTGCGTGACCTTGATAGCGACGATGTTGTCGATCTGGTCGAAGACCTAGGGGAACAACAACAAGAAGAAATTCTTGAGGCCCTCGAAGATATAGACCGTGCAGCGGTAGAGCAGGCCCTCAGCTACCCCGAGTTTTCAGCCGGTCGCTTGATGCAGCGCGAGGTGGTGATGGCCCCCGAGCATTGGAGCGTCGGCGACGCCATCGATTATCTTCGCAATGCCGACCCCGAAGCCTTACCAGATCAGTTTTATCACATGGTTTTGGTCGATCCGCGCTTGCACCCGATTGGCAATGTGACGCTTGGCAAAATCATGCGCTCTAAACGCGACGTGCCCCTCAACACCATCGTCGAGGAGGTGTTTCAGATTATTCCCGTCGATCAGGACGAGGGTGACGTGGCCTATGCGTTTAACCAATACCACCTGATCTCGGCACCGGTTGTAGATGGGGAAGGGCGTTTGATTGGCTTGATTACCATTGATGATGCGATGGCTGTCCTTGATGAAGAGCACGAAGAAGACATCATGCGTTTGGCCGGTGTCGGCGAGGGCTCGCTTTCGGATCGTGTGATCGACACAACCAAACGGCGGATGCCGTGGCTTGCAGTGAACCTGGTCACTTCTATCGCGGCGTCTTTGGTGATCGCACAGTTTGAAATGGCCATCACACAAATCGTGGCGCTGGCGGTTTTGATGCCGATCGTTGCCTCAATGGGCGGTAACGCGGGCACGCAATCGCTGACGGTCGCGGTGCGCGCGATCGCGACCAAAGATTTAACCGGCGCAAATGTTTGGCGCGTGATCCGACGCGAAGTCCTTGTGGGGCTGGTCAATGGCCTGATCTTTGCGTTTGTTATGGGTTTTGTCGGCCTGATCTGGTTTGGCTCACCCTTGTTGGGCTACGTGATTGCGGCCGCTATGGTGGTGAATATGGTCGTTGCGGGTTTGGCAGGCACGGTCATTCCTGTCTTGCTGAATCGGATGGGTGTTGACCCAGCACTTGCCTCGGGCGCATTTGTGACCACAGTGACAGATATCGTCGGCTTCTTTGCCTTCCTCGGACTTGCTGCTTTGGTGCTATTATGACGGATTTGAACGCGGTAAAGGCCCAAGCCCGTAAAGACGGATTTGCCCGCCGTAAGCTGGCGTTTGACGCTAAAATGGGGGGGGCTGCGAGTCATCTTTCGGCGCTTTTGGCCGGATACCGCGGTGTGCCAATGTCGGGTTACATGCCGATCAGAACTGAAATTAACCCTCTGTCTGCGATGGCAGAAGCCGCGGCTTATGGCCCCGTCGGTGTGCCTGTGATCATGGCTGCGGGCGAGCCGTTAAAGTTTTCACGATGGGAACCGGATGGGCAAATGAAAGACGGCCCCTTTGGCGCGCAAATCCCAGAGGTCGATGATTTCTTTGAGCCCGAAATTGTGATCGTCCCATTGGTTGCATTTGACAAACAAGGCGGGCGGTTAGGCTATGGCGGCGGCTTTTACGATCGCACCTTGGAGAGGCTCAGAGCCAAACGCGCAACATTGGCCATCGGCTTTGCCTTTGCGGGCCAAGAGGCCGATCAACTGCCGTTGGCGGTGACAGATCAATCCCTTGATATGATCGTGACAGAGACAGGGATTATCACGCCAACCAAAGCATGATCGATGCCAAAATCTGGGCGTATGGGTACAACTAGAACGCAGTTTGATATCTGAACGCACCCATCGTGTTTTACCCCTGAAGAGTCTTGACGATCATGACGCCAGAGTTCGGGCCACCAGCGGCGTTGAACGTTCGGCCATACCCCCTTGGGATGCGAGTGCTTTTGCTATTGTTCCAGTATCTTATGCAGGGAATGGTTTTGCAGGGAGTATCGTTGCGGTGCAGGTCCCGAAACCAATTTGATAGCCGTCGCCTTTTGCAGCCCCCGACAAGGTCAACGTGTCGCCGTCTTCGATAAAGGTTCGGGTTTCTCCGGTGTCCAAAGTCAACGGTTCCTTGCCGCCCCAAGACAGTTCTAGCAGGGAGCCGCGTTCAGATTTTTCGGGGCCAGAGATTGTGCCAGATCCGATCAAATCACCGATGTTCATCGCGCAACCAGACGTGGCGTGATGCGCCAATTGCTGTGCGGCGGAATAATACATCCGATTGTAATTTGTACGCGC
>JALZUL010000130.1 GCA_023301665.1 Ascidiaceihabitans sp. | reverse complement strand
CCGTGCGTGGCCCAGCGGGTGTGACCAATGCCGGATTTTCCAGCGAGTGGTTCATGAACCAGTTTGTCGCCAAGGTTAACCAATTTTCCAACCGCACGTCTGCGGTCGAGGACCCCGTTGTTTATGGTCGCGATACCGGCGCTGTCATAACCGCGATATTCTAGCCGCTTTAGGGCTTCAACGAGGATCGGCGCTGCTTCGTGAGTCCCTAGGACCCCCACAATTCCACACATTTTAGCTACCTCTATTCATTCTGGCCTTCTTGGCCTGTAACATATCGAACAATTTCTGTGCCATGCCCGGTTTTTCGACTTGAGGCGCACGCGAAAGCGCGAGGGCCTCTGGTTCAACATCAGATGTGATAACTGAGCCACTGCCTGTCATGGCGCGACTGCCGATTGTGACAGGGGCTACAAGCATGGTGTTTGATCCGATAAACACATCATTTCCGATCTCGGTGTGATGCTTCAGGACCCCGTCGTAATTGCATGTGATTGTGCCTGCACCGATGTTTGTGCGTGCCCCAATTGTGGCGTCACCAATATATGATAGATGATTGACCTTTGTGCCTTCAGAAAGCGTGGCTTTCTTGATCTCGACAAAGTTGCCGATCTTTACGTTTTCAGCCAATTCGGCACCTGGACGCAAACGTGCGTAGGGGCCAACGACAGAGCCGCGCGAAACATGGCAACCTTCAAGGTGAGAAAAGGCGCGGATGGTTGCGCCAGATTCCACTGTGACGTCTGGGCCGAAGACCACGTTCGGCTCAATGATCGTATCACGGCCGATGAGCGTGTCGAGCGACAGGTAAACCGTCTCGGGTGCGACAAGCGTGACGCCATCCTCCATAAGGGAAAGACGCGCTTCAGCTTGAAACAACGCGTCCGCGGCGGCAAGTTCGGCACGTGAGTTAACGCCCAGTGTTTCTGCCTCAGAGCAGGTCACCACTGTGGCAGTGTGACCCGCGCGTCGGGCGAGGCCAATCACATCTGTTAGGTAATACTCACCGGCTGCGTTGTCGTTTGTGATTTCGTTCAAGAGGTTAAATAGCAAAGGTGCTGCACAGCAAATAACGCCGCTGTTGCAAAGCTTTATGTTCTTTTCTTGAGGTAAAGCATCTTTAAACTCTACGATGCGTTCGAGGGATGTCCCATCTGTGACCAAGCGCCCGTAGCGCCCCGGATCTTTTGGTTCGAAGCCCAGAACCACAACATCTGCTGATGCCTCAAGCATAGCTGAAAGGGTCTCGGGTTTGACAAAGGGAGTGTCACCATAAAGCACGATGACTTTGCCGTCGAAACCTGCGAGGGCGTCTGCCGCCTGTAAGACTGCATGGCCGGTTCCAAGCTGTTCGTTTTGTAAGACAACCTTGGCCTCGTCATCGTAAGCGAGGGCAACTTTGGTCACGTCTTCAGCGCCGTGTCCTGCGACAATAACGGTGTGGGCGGGATCAAGTGTGGCACCAGCGCGCATCGCATGGACCAACATTGGGGCCCCTGCGATAGGGTGTACGACCTTGGGTAATTCTGAATTCATCCGCGTGCCTTTTCCGGCACCTAGGATTATTAGGGCTACGCTCATGCGAAATCTCTTTTGTTCTGCTCTGACCCGTTTTATCCGTTTGCGCCAAAGGCACAAGTTAATTGGGGATCAATTGAGATTGCGGCTTGCAATAACCGCAAGCGAGTGATTGCCGAAACAGGTAATGGAGTGAGCGCGATGAAGACGGTAATTTTTGATTTAGACGGTACTTTGGCTGACACCAGTGGTGATTTGATCGCTGCGGCCAACGTTTGTTTTCGCGACATGGGAGAGGGTGATATGCTTGACCCAATTAAGGACGCGGCGACTGCGCTGCGAGGTGGGCGCGCGATGTTGACCTTGGGGTTGCAACGATTGGAGCGGGCCCATGATGTTGAGACGCTCAATCATTATTATCCAGTGCTGTTGGAAGCCTACGCCAAAGATATCGATAGCCGTACTGTTTTGTATGACGGGGCTATGGATGCGGTAGAGGCACTGAAGATCTTAGGCTACGGCGTTGGAATTGCGACGAATAAGCCCGAAGGCTTGGCCGAAGAGCTGTTGCGGCGTCTTGGTGTGCGAGATGTTTTCGCCTCGATGGTTGGGGCCGATACTCTGCCGGTCCGCAAACCCGATCCCGAACACTTGTTTGAGGCGGCGCGACGCGCGGGCGGTGACCCTGCGCAGACCTGCTTGATCGGGGATACGAAGACCGATCGCGATACGGCGCGTAACGCGGGTGTGCCGTGTGTGTTGGTAACGTTTGGGCCTGCGGGGGGGGATATGTCTGCGTTAGAACCAGAGGCTCTATTGGACAACTATGCGGATCTTCCGAAAATCGTGACCGATTTGCTCGGCTGAAGTGTGACATTTAGAATTTCCGAAATTAGAAGTGCTGGCTTGACCTGTCTGGGATGTCTGCGCACAACAAGAGTATGACAGAGAATTTTACTGGTAGTTTTACGCAACAAGAATCTATCCCTGAAGCTGGTATCGAGGCGGCGATGGCGGTTTTGCGCCATGGTCGTTTGCACCGCTACAATACAGTGCCAGGTGAGTTGTCAGAGACCGCATTGATGGAGCAGGAATTTGCGGGCTATGTGGGCTCCAAATTTTGTTTGGCTGTGGCATCGGGTGGATACGCTATGGCGACGGCTCTACGGGCCTTAGGGGTTGGACACGGGGATAAGGTGCTTTCTAACGCATTTACGCTTGCGCCTGTTCCGGGGGCGATAGCTGCCGTGGGCGCACAGCCGGTTTTTGTGGGCGTTACCGAAGATCTGACAATTGATCTTGAGGATCTACAAAGCAAGCTGGATCAAGCTGACGTTTTACTTCTTAGTCATATGCGGGGCCACTTGTGCGATATGGATCGCCTTATGGCGATGTGTGACGCCGCGGACGTGCGTGTGGTCGAGGACTGCGCGCATACGATGGGGGCTGCATGGAATGGAGTGGCATCTGGACGCGCAGGCGCGATCGGGTGTTATTCGTGTCAGACTTATAAGCATGTCAATTCGGGTGAGGGCGGCTTTCTTGTGACCGATGATCCGGTCTTGGCAGCGAAATCGATTATGTTATCGGGGTCTTACATGTTATTTGAGCGGCACTTGGCGGCTCCTGACCCTGAGGTGTTTAAGGATATCAAATACGCAACGCCCAATATATCGGGCCGTATGGATAACTTGCGTGCAGCGATATTACGCCCGCAAATTGCTGATCTTGCCACGCAATGCGAGCGTTGGAATGAACGTTATTATGCGCTTGAAGCGGGGCTGCGTGATCTGCCGGGGTTGCAAATTGTTGAGCGGCCCGAGGCCGAAACGATTGTTGGGTCCTCGTTTCAATTTTTGTTGTTGGATTGGACGGAAGAGAGCGTTCAAGACGTTATTGCGCGCTGCTTAAAGCGTGGCGTTGAGCTAAAGTGGTTTGGATCTGCAGAACCTGTCGCGTTTACCAGTCGTTACGACAGCTGGCGCTACGCCAACCCGGTCCCGTTGCCAAAGTCTGACCGGATCTTGCGGGGCATTGTCGATATGCGTGTGCCGTTGACGTTCTCACTTGAGGATTGCGCTGTGATCACCCGTATCATTCGGGCAGAGGTTTCCGCGGTTTATCAGGCGCAAACCTGAACGCAGGCGTGATCCAACGGAGCGCCTAGCGGCGCATTAGATTCTTTATTTGGTGCTTGTTTCGGCTGCCTTGGGAGCCGGATGGTTTATCTGTGCTCTTGACCCGTTGAGAAGATTGCGTTTAGGTAATGAACAACCGTTCAATAAATGAATTGAGCTTGCGGTTTGGGGAGGATTGCTGATGTTTAACGCGACAATGAAGTTTGATCTGGGTGAAGACGTTAATGCGTTGCGCGAGATGGTACATCGTTGGGCGCAAGAGCGTGTTAAACCCATGGCGGCTGAAATTGATGCCTCAAATGCCTTTCCCGCTGAGCTTTGGACCGAAATGGGTGAGCTTGGCTTGCTTGGTATTACCGTCGACGAGGAATTTGGCGGGGCAGGCATGTCTTATCTGGCCCATACTGTCGCGGTTGAGGAAATTGCGCGGGCGTCTGCTTCGGTCTCATTGTCGTATGGTGCGCATTCAAACCTATGCGTCAATCAGATCAAGTTGAATGGCACGGCTGAACAGAAAGCCAAATACCTTCCTGGCTTGATTTCAGGCAAGCATGTTGGTGCTTTAGCGATGTCAGAGGCGGGTGCGGGATCGGATGTGGTTTCGATGAAGTTGCGCGCAGAGAAACGAAATGACCATTACCGTTTGAGCGGAAATAAATACTGGATCACCAACGG
>JALZUL010000129.1 GCA_023301665.1 Ascidiaceihabitans sp. | reverse complement strand
GACTAGGGCGTAAACAACGTGTCCCCACAATGCGACCCATGTGATGCCGCTCCAACCCAAGAATGGTTTGTTGCCGGCTACAAGGTGGGCCATGAAGTAAAGGGCAAACACCCAAAGTGCGACACCGTAAACAGCGGCTGTGATGGACCAGTGTAGGTTAGGCAAAATCATGCGTTGTACTGGGCGTGCAATTGCAAAGTAACCAAATGCGTAGAAAAACAAACCTGTCAACGTGTGCAACATGTGCGCGGCACCCGGAGGGTTTACGCCGAAGACAGATTTAAGGGTTGACCCGGCTAGACCGACGGGGGCCAATTTCGCAAATCCAAACATTGGGCTAAGTGATTGACCAAAAAGGTCAAAAGCGATGGTGGCGAAAGCCCCAGCGGTGAAAATGGTTACGATATTACGTGTGGTCAGGGACATTTAATTAATCCATCCAGTTTTGTGCTTCTGGTATGGAAATAGCTATCTCTGCGAGGAGTGTCAGGGGGCCTCACGCGCGTCTTACCAAATTGGCAGGTTTTGAAACATTTGCTGTCACAAACAACCCAACACGATCACAGACGTGTGAGGCGTGTTGCGATTGTTACAAAACTATCCGGTTCAAGTATTGAAAACGCGGCTGGGGTGTAATTCGCCAGCTTTATATTTGCCAACGGCAACGGCTTTTCCGTCTAGGGATGCCCAGCACTCGTCGCCATATTCGACATCACTCGCCATAACCATACCAGGATTACCGTTGCGCATGCGTGTGGCACCTTCGGGGGTTGCGGGGACCTGCGGCAAGTCTTGCAAGCCTTCTTCTAGTGGCAACAAATATGTGTCGAGTTCGGGTTGTTGGGCCATTTCGTTGATTTGGTCCAATGTTAGCCCGTCTTCTGCGTCAAATGGGCCTGACCAGATGCGGCGCAATTCGCGAACGTGGCCATGACATCCAAGTGCCTCACCTAGATCGCGTGCGATCGAGCGGACATAACCGCCTTTGCCACATGTCATCTCAAGAGTGACGTGATCTTCATCGGGGCGGTCCGTCATGACCAGTTCGTCCACCCAAAGTGGGCGCGCTGCCAGTTCGATGTCTTCCCCGTCACGTGCGAGTTTATAGGCCCGTTGGCCATCGATCTTAACGGCCGAGAATTTGGGGGGTACCTGCATGATGTCACCGATGAACTGGCCGAGGGCATCTTTGATCGCTTGGTCGTCTGGGCGGGAATCGGAAGAGGCAATGATTTCGCCTTCGGCGTCATCTGTATTCGTTGCTTGGCCAAGCCGAACAGTAAAGGTGTAAGCTTTGAGAGCATCGGTAATATAGGGCACTGTCTTTGTGGCCTCGCCCAAGGCGACAGCCAACACACCAGTTGCATCTGGATCAAGAGTGCCAGCGTGCCCTGCTTTTTTGGCCTGAAACGCCCAGCGGACTTTGTTAACAACAGCGGTAGAGGTCAGCCCAGCTGGTTTGTCGACAACCAGCCATCCAGAAATATCGCGTCCTTTGCGTGAGCGGCCCATGTGCGTATCCTATAGAATGAAACTCAAGAATGCGCCGCCTAACGTGCGCGGGCCATGCTGTCAATTCGCTGGAACAACGGTGCCGATCATTGGGCCAAGACGAAAGCCAGCATCGTTGCGCCCAAGCTCGGGTGCGTAGAGCCTGCTGATGTTGCCATCAAAGAAAAGCGCCTGAGGCAACTTTAGGTGATCGCGAAACAGGCTGCCAAATTCGTGGAATGTCACAGTGTTGTTTGAGATCGCAAAGACTGCTTTTGTACCATCTGCGGATGTCCCGACGCCATTGCGAATATAGCGCGACGTTCCGTCGGCTAGGAACTTGGGGTGCAATTCGCCATCGATGACCAGCATAGGGCCAGATTGGGTTGCGTAGTCGCAGGCTGGTTTCTCGTCGATGTAGCGCAGGGTTTCGATGACGTCAGCTTGAGCGTCGCGCAAACAAAACACGCCATTGGGCAATAGGCCAAAGTTCCCTGGGCCTGCGTTTGGGATCACGCGCATAATCTCAACACCGTTTTCGATGTGGTGCCCGACAGGGGAACGGTTATCGTGATACATGCCGGCATTCATGGCAAAGCTAAGTTGTTCGCCATTGGCCCTTAAGCTGCGGTCTAAAGTGCGGAAGTGCCCGAAAGGCTCATCATTTGTGTCATAGAGAAACAGCCGTAGATCTTCCGACGCCATATCGACAGTGCAGATTGTGTAAGAATCATTTGCGTAACGCACATCTTCACATGTGGCCGCCTGCGCTGCAGCGCCAAATGAAAGCCAAATGAAAGCCGCGCGCCAGATCATACAGGGCCGTCCGGCTCTTCAACGTCAACCTTAGCGATGTCGCGGGCGACGTCTTCTTGTGCCAGCATCTTACGTGTCGCATCCATTTGGTCGAACGTGTCGTCCAACTGAAAGCGTAGTTCAGGCGAATGCTTGAGGGCTAGCTTTTTTGTAATGGTACGGCGTAGGTCGTACATATTCTTTGCCAGCAGCTTTAAGACGCTATCCTTGCCGTCACCACCCAAAGGCAGGACGTAACAGGTCGCAATCTTAAGATCCGCAGAAACGCGCACCTCGCCTACAGTGATCGACATACGACTTAGCTCAACATCGTGAACATCGCCGCGCGATAGGATTTCGGACAAGGCGCGGCGGATCAACTCGCCTACGCGCAATTGGCGCTGGGATGGTCCGCGCCCCTCATGTGATTTTTTCTTAGCCATATTTCTGCATGTAAGGGGCCTTGCGCCCTTTGCCAAGCGTGGCGTGGCGCGATAGGTGTTTGAGCGAATAGGCGCGGAAGGAAAGAGCGACATGACAACATTGCCAGGAATCGTTGTGACAGGGGCGTCAGGCCGTATGGGGCAGATGCTGATTAACGTGATTAACGAGAGCGAACAGGCTGTGCTGGCTGGTGCTATCGAACGCGCGGGTCATGCATGGGTCGGTCAAGACGTGGGAGTGGCCATGGGTGGCTCTGCGCAGGGTGTTGTTGTGACGGAAGACGCGCAAAAGGCGATCTCTGAGGGCAATGTTGTGATCGATTTTACCGCACCGGTTGCCACGCTTGCGTTTGCCCAGATGGCGGCTGAAGCAGGTGCTGTGCACGTCATCGGCACCACGGGTATGACGGCTGATGAGACAGCGCAGCTGACCCCTTTCGCGGACCGCGCCGTGATCGTACGTGCCGGCAACATGAGTTTGGGCGTTAATTTGTTGACGCAGTTGACGAAAAAAGTGGCCGCGGCGCTTGATGAGGACTTTGATATCGAAGTGATCGAAGCCCACCATCATCACAAAGTCGACGCGCCTTCTGGTACAGCGCTGATGCTTGGTGAGGCTGCGGCTGAAGGGCGTGGAATTGCTTTGGCAGATGCGATGGACAGTGGTCGTCATGGCATTACCGGCGCGCGCAAACGCGGTGACATTGGATTTAGCGCGATTCGCGGTGGTGATATCGTTGGCGAGCATGATGTGATGTTTGCCGCAGCAGGTGAGCGCATCGTTCTGCGTCACATGGCAACGGATCGAGCCGTTTTTGCCCGCGGCGCTTTAAAAGCAGCTTTGTGGGGGCTTAAACAATCGCCGGGCGAATACGATATGTTGGATGTGCTTGGCCTGAACGACTAATTTTAAGCAGACAGGCGTGATCCAAAGGAGCGG
>JALZUL010000128.1 GCA_023301665.1 Ascidiaceihabitans sp. | reverse complement strand
AAAAAAAAAAAAGTAAGAGAAGAAATATCCCGCATAGCTAAGCAAGATTAGCAATAAAACAAAAAATGAGACGCGGAAACCGAGCAGCGTGATAAAAACACCGACCTCGGTGGCACCATGCGCCTTGGCGCCTACAACGCGACGCTGACCGAAGGGTCTAAAGTGGCAGAGGTTTACGGCGACACGCAGATCGAAGAGCGGCATCGTCACCGCTACGAGGTGGACGTGAAATACCGCAAACAGCTCGAAGATGCGGGATTGGTGTTCTCAGGCATGTCACCTGATGGCGCACTTCCTGAGATCGTGGAATGGCCAGATCACCCTTGGTTTATCGGCGTACAGTTCCATCCCGAGCTGAAATCAAAACCATTCGAACCACATCCCCTCTTCAAGGATTTTGTGCGCGCGGCCAAAGACAATTCACGACTGGTTTAAAGCCGGCGAAACATCTGTTCAAAGCGGGTTGTTCCAATCGGAGTGAATGTAACAACCCGCGTTTTGGCATCCCGTTTTGCCCATGAGAGCGCCTCAAACTGGCTCATAAGTGCCCGCCCAAGGCTGCCTGCAAGGTGAGAGCGGCGCTCGCTCCAGTCTAGGCATTCTAAGCACAGTGGGGATGACTTGACCTGCAAGCTCTTGAGATCAATGCCAAACCCTTCAACAAACGCGGCACCAGATTCGGTTAGAAACAATCGCTCTTGTTCCAGCCCCAAGTGCCCCTGCTCCATCAAGCTATCAAACATCTGTGTGCCCATATCCCCTGCAAGGTGATTGTAGCAAACCCGCGCTTTGCGTAGCTTGTGATCCTTTGGCCCTGTCCGCTTGCGCAGATACCCCGCCCCAGCGGCCAATCCCATTAATCCCTCTAAAACGCGCGCGACTTCTGGACCGTTGAGAGAGAAATACTTATGTCGCCCCTGTTTGCGCGGCAGTAAAAGTTCCGCCTCTTGCAGCTTAGACAAATGCGCACTCGCAGTTTGAAGGGTCACGCCGGCCTCATGAGCAAGCTCGCTCACAGTAAGGGCTTTGCCACTCATCAATGCTGTCAACATGTTCGCCCGTGCGGGATCGCCAATCAAAGCGGCGATATAAGCGATGTTAGGACCTTCTTTCATACTTCGACCATAAGCGAAGTATACCCGTATTTAACCCGTTATCATGGTCCGTGAAATCAGTGCACAAGGACAGAGACATGCTTACCTGTATCATTCGTTACCAAATCGATCCCACCAAAAAGGCGCAATACGAAGAATACGCGCGCAACTGGGGGCAAGCCATTCCCCGATGTGGCGCAGATCTCGTGGGGTATTATGCACCACATGAGGGTTCCAGTACGTTGGCGTATGGAATTTATAACATCCCAAACCTTGCCGATTATGAAACATATAGGGCAAAGCTCGCCCTTGATCCGATTGGCCAGCAGAACTACGATTTTGCTCAGCGGGAAAAGTTCCTGCTCCGTGAAGATCGGACATTTTTAAAGCTGGCCTCCGCGCCCCATGCCATAGGTGAACCCCAATGATTGCAGTCATTTTCGAAGTCATACCGCGTGACGGTAAATTCGACGAATACCTAGATGTTGCCGCGCAAATGCGCCCACTTGTCGAAGAAACCGAAGGGTTCATTTCAGTCGAGCGATTTCAAAGCTTAACCAACCCGAAAAAGCTCTTATCCCTCTCTTTCTTTGAAGACGAAGACGCTGTCGAACGCTGGCGTACCCTCAGCGCACACCGCAATGCCCAAAGCCAAGGCAGGGGCGGCATCTTTGAGGACTACCACCTTAGGATTGCCAGCGTCGTGCGTGACTACGGGATGTTTGAACGTGATGAGGCCCCCGGTGACAGCAAAGCGGTTCATCCCGCGAAATAACCCCGTACAGCGCCACAGCTCGGGTTAAGCTCCACCCACGAAAAAGGACGCATTCCCTTCGGAACGCGCCCCAATTTCAACGTCAGTGAATAACCAGATTAACGGTTAAGCTTTAGGAAGTAATCAAAGATCTCAGGGACGTTTCCATCCCCCATCCCTGCATCCAAAGCGGCTTGTAGGTTTGAGGCAGTGCCCTCAGCGATTTGTGCCCGCGTGCCCATATCCTCAACCATTTTCACGAAATAGCTCAGGTCTTTGTTTGCGTTGGCAATTGAGAACCCAAGGTCGCTTACGCCGTCTACAGCGTAGTTCTTGCAGAACTGCATGAACGGGGAATTGGACGGGCCTGCAGACATAATATCAAACAGCTGCTGGCGATCGATGCCTGCGCGGTCAGCCACAGCGAATGCTTGGCTCATTGTGCAAGCCGTCGTCATCCCCATAAAGTTGTTGATCAACTTTGTCGTGTGCCCTGCCCCAAGTGCGCCAAGGTAGAAAACATTTTCACCCTGCACGTCGAGAACTGGTTTCACCTTTTCATAGGTGTCCTTGTCGCCCGCCGCCATGATGTTCAACAAACCATCAAGCGCGTGTGCTGGTGTACGGCCCAAAGGCGCGTCAATCATGCCGGCACCTTTGGCAGCCAAATCCGCACCGATCTTTTGGGTCGAGGTTGGGATAGACGTGCCAAAATCGATGACAACCGCGCCCTCTTTGATGCCCGCCAGAATGCCGTTGTCGCCATAGATCAGGCTTTCGACCACGTCAGATGTTGTCACACACAGCATCACGATGTCACTTGCCTCGGCAAGTTCCTTGGGTGTGCTAACCTCAGTCGCGCCGCGCGCAACCGCTGCGCCAACAGCCTCTTTGTTGCGGCCCATTACGTTGAGCTCGAAACCATTCTTTTGCAGGCAGGCCGCCATGTTGCCGCCCATCAGGCCAAGGCCAATAAAACCGATCACTGGTTTTGTCATATCTATCTCCTAGAAAGCTTATTCTAATTTTATGTGTTAAGAAGGGCGTCGATTCCAGCCTGAGCCACTTCGCGATCTTGCGTCGGGGTTCCGGAACTTACCCCGATAGCCCCTACAATTTCTCCGTCAACCTCAATGGGCAGACCGCCAGCGATGGTGATCATCCGCCCACCTACAGTCGCGAAAATCCCGTAAACTGGTTTGTCAGGCTGCGCGCCCTCACCTAGCTGATGGGTGCCTTTGCGAATCCCAGCTGCCGTGTAACTTTTATCGATTGCGATCGTGACGCTTGGGATTTTACCGCCGTCCATTCGTTCAAATGCGAGCAAGTTGCCGCTTTCATCTGTCACTGCGATGCACATCGGCACGCCAATTTGCTCGGCTTCGGCGCGCGCACCAGCGATCACAGCTTGCGCATCCATCAAGTCTAGACGTTTAAGTGTGAGCATCTTTTTCTCCTAAATCTTTTGTGGAGTTCTGTAGCGCCCAAGCGCTACAGAGGTCGATTTACTTGACCAGAAGGTTCGGCAACGTCAAAGAAATTGCTGGAACAAACGTGATCAACATCAAGGCCGCGAAAATCGCAAAGTAGAAAGGCCAGATCGTCTTGATCGCCGTCTCCATTGGCAACTTACCAACCGCACATCCAACGAACAGACATGATCCAACCGGCGGCGTACACAGCCCCAAACCAAGGTTCACCAGCAACACCATACCGAACTGAACCGGATCCATGCCCAAAGCCACAGCAACCGGCAAGAAGATCGGTGTACAGATCAGGATCAGCGCAGCCATATCCATGATCATACCCAGCATCAGTAGAACCAAGTTGATCATCAAAAGGATCAGGATTGGATTATCCGTTATCCCCGTTAGCAGATCGACCATTTTGGTTGGAACACGGTAGAACGTCAGCATGTAGGCGAACGCCGCGGCACATGCGATCAAGATCATAACCATCGACGTCGTCTTAACCGATGATACAACCGCGGTTTTAAAGTTGGCCCATGTGATAGATCGATAAACCAACAACGTAACGACAAAGGCATAGATCGCCCCAAAGGCACCGGATTCTGTTACGGTGAAAATACCGCTCAAAACACCGCCAACAATGATCACAGCTGTCAACAAGCCAGGGATCGCGCCGATGAAAGAGTAGAACAATGCAGCCCAGCCCGGGAACTTTTCTGCAGCGTAGCCACGCTTAACAGCAACGATATAGGCCGCAGCCGCCAGACAAGAACACATCAACACACCTGGTACAACGCCCGCCAGGAACAGGCGTTCGATGGACACCGCGCCGCCAGTGGCAATCGCAAAGATGATCATGTTGTGACTAGGTGGAATGATGATACCCGCGATAGATGACGTCACCGTCACATTCACCGCATAATCCGCATCGTACCCTTTGTCTTTCATCACCGGAATAAGGATCGAACCCAACGCAGAGATATCCGCGATGGCAGACCCAGAAATGCCGCCAAACAGCATGGATGAGAACACGTTCACAATGCCCAAGCCGCCGCGTACAGCGCCAACTGCGGATTGTGCGAATTTCACCAACCGCATCGCAATGCCGCCATGGAACATCAGTTCACCAGCGAAGATAAAGAATGGAATTGCCAGCAGTGAGAATACGTTAATGCCAGCAACGATACGCTGTAGGCCGAGCTGCATTGGCAGACCTTCGAACCAGATCGCACTGAGAGCCGAAATGCCAAGGGCGAACGCAACAGGTGCACCAATGGTCACGCAAAGGGCAAAAACCCCGAGAAGTAGTAGAAGTCCCATATTTGACCTTTATTCGATGCTGTCGACGCGGTGATCGCGCTTAAGAAGTACCCGAGCAATGTGCCCAAGAGAGAAAAGAAGAATCATCCCGCCAAAGATGGTCAACGGCAGAGGGCGCCAGCCTTCTGACAGACCAATAAGTGGGATTTTGTTTGGCCATCTTGAAGCCGTGTAAAGCACACCGTACCAAAGCAAGACGGCACCAAACGTGGCCATAATGACATCTGTCAGCAAAACCATCGCCGTGCGTACTTTCGGGGGTGCAATATTGCGGAAAATCGCAACGGAAAGATGTGTATGTTCCTGCACACCATTCGCCGCGCCAAGAAATGCGATCAGCATAATCATAAGCAACGACAGTGGATCAACCCAAGTCGGTGTATCGTTCAACACGTATCGCCCAAAAACCTGATACCCCAGCAAGACGGTCAGTAAGACCAAGGCAAAACCAGTTACAACCTTAACAATATTTACCATCCAGCCGTAAATCTTGTCCATTAGTTCGAGGCCCGCGTGGGGCTCTTGCATATCGCTCATTTCACTCATCCTAAATTAGTTGCGCCCGGCCTAAAGAGCCGGGCGCAACAGTGTCTGATTAAGATAGCTTACTCAGTTTCTTGAGCTGCTACGATCAGTGCTTCCATGTCTGGGTTCGCTGCAATGTAGTCAGCGTACACAGGTGCCATGGCGGCTTGGAATGGGCCTTTGTCGGCGATTGAGTTGATTTTAACACCCGCAGCAGCAACCGCTGTACGGCTTGCTTCAGTCTGCTGAGCCCAAAGTGCGTGCTGGAATGTAGACGCATCTTCCGCAGCAGAGCGAACGGCCGCTTGCATATCATCGGACAAAGCTTCGAACTTGGCTGTGTTCACGCAGATGCACTCAGGAATGATCAGGTGCTCAGACAAAGAGTAGTAACCAGCAACTTCAAAGTGGCCTACTGATTCAAAGGATGGCAGGTTGTTTTCTGCGCCATCTACAACGCCTGTGCTCAACGCTTGGTAAACTTCGGCAAATGCCATTGGTGTACCGTTGCCGCCCATCGCGTTAACCATGCCTGTGAACAAATCGTTGTTCATGACGCGGATTTTCATGCCGGAAACGTCGTCAGGTGAGTTGATTGGGCCCGTGTTGTTGTAGAAAGAACGCGCGCCAGCGTCGAACCAACCGATTGGCAAAAGGCCAGCTTCGGACATCGCGCCAGAGATCGCATCACCTGCGTCGCCATCAAGAACGCGGAACATGTGTGGCACGTCGCGGAAGATGAATGGCAAAGAAACAAGGTTGGCTTCTTTTACGATTGGACCGATTGGGCCAAGGTTGAAGTTACCTGCGTCAATCGCACCGAGCTGAACTTGCTCAAGAGCGTCAGGCTGGCTGCCCAATACGCCGCCGTGGAACACTTCGATGCTGACTTCGCCGCCAGTACGTGCTTCCACCAATTCAGCGAACATATCCATCGCTGCGTAGTTTGGGTGGCCTTCTTGGTGAACGTTCCAAGCGCGCCAGTTGTCAGCAGCTGATGCGGATGTTGCAGCAAGAGCTACAGCTGTAGCGGTCGCGTAAAGCGAAGTTTTCAAGTTAAAAGTCATGGGTTCTCCTCCCCGTTTTTCATTAGACAGGTTCTGACTCGTTTGAAGGATATCCAGCCAATCTCCCCGATTGCCTGCCCTCCCCCTGAGCCGGAATCACTGTTGACACGATTAGAAGACTAGTATCCAAGTATTGTCAATAGTGGGTGCCTAGTATCCCAATTTACTTTGAGTTAATCACTCAACATGTTAGCAATACGCAACGCGCAGGTTGAAACACTTTGAAAACAAGCGGCTAGCGGCTGTTTTCGGTCACGTCACACTGACCTGATGTTTCACACAGTACTTGAAATTGAATTGAGGCAAAGAGAAAAAGTGGAAGATATTGTAAGGCGAACAAGCACTGACGCGGTTTACGAAACGCTTCACGACGAGATTCAGACCCTCAAGATTCTTCCGGGCACAAAGTTAAGCGAAACAGAGGTGGCCCGCCGCTTTGGCGTCTCACGACAACCTGTTCGCAATGCGTTTACCAAACTTGGCAATCAGGACTTGCTGCTCATTCGCCCGCAAAAGGCCACTGAGGTTCGCGGTTTTTCGATGGATCGCATTACTCATGCACGTTTCGTACGTCTGTCCGTAGAGCTCGAAGTCACGCGCTGTGCTATCCAACTTTGGAATTTGGAACGCCAAGCCAAGCTGGAAGCCAATCTAGAACTGCAAGAACAAGCGATAAACAGCGGAAACCTAACAGCATTCCACGCTCAAGATTATGAATTCCACCGTTTGGTCTGTGAACTCAGCGGGACGCCAATGGCCTTCGACGTGATCTTACAATGCAAACAACAAGTCGACCGCCTGTGCGTTCTAAGCTTAACCAAAGATCGCGAAGCCAAATCCGTTTTGGCCGACCATCATCAAATCGCCAATGGCATGGCCTCTGGCAACTTAGAGCAAGCCCAGTCAACCATCCGCAAGCACTTGAGCCGCCTTGATGCGACAATCGATTTCATTCACGAAACCCACCCGCATTATTTCGAATAGAAATCGCGCAAAACGCTAAAACGACGAGAGATTTCTATCAAAAGGCACCATCATTTATGTCGCCTCATTAAGAAACCTCTGTCGCGACGCAAACAAGCCTAACAGTGTGCGTTGGAAGGCTGTCTAACCCTCCCCCTAAACGACTTGCTCACGCTCAAAGCGCCCGGCTTTCAGCGCACCACATGAACCGAACATGTCGCGTGGCGAACAATCCGCGCAGCGTTAGGCCCCAGCAAGTAATCCGCCAAATCGGCTTTATGCGCGCCAACCACGATCATGTTCGCTTTGGTCTTTTTTGCCAGCCCCAACACTTCGTCATAGACGCGGCCGGTGGCCACAATATGCCTCACCTTGGCATTTTGTTCGAGATCCAGCGCTTTGCTCACGACCTGATTGAGATGAACCTTGGCGTCCTTCACCATCTTGTCGTGATGATCTTTTCCGAAAAACGATCCGACTTGGCTAATCCCGAAATCAGGAACAACCGCAATCACATCAAGTTGGGCGCCGTCCAAGGCCGCCAATTGGGCGGCCTTTTGTATAACGTTGAGATCATCTTCACCGTTGCTGATATCGACGGCGCATAAAACTGAATTGCTCATGCTGGAACTCCTTCACGTGACACGCGAGCGCGTTGTAGAAAGGCGATGAACAACAAGAAGATCAACGCCGGGATAAAGACAAGCTCTTTGGCCATTTGATTTGCAGGCGCTTGGACCGATGCGATTTGCACAGGCTCATCCGCATAAAAATCAAAACTGCCGAGCGGTGTTGAGAATGGAGAGCCAAAAGAGGGTTCGTCCATCTTTGTAATCCCCTCCTCCTCCAACAACAGCAAACCTGATGCCGTCAAACGCTCATCTGCGGTGCCTGCACCAACTGGCAGCACCAGCGTTGTCTCTTTGATGTCGCCTGTGTCAAAATCGGGACCAGAGACAACCAAACGCAGCTCATCGCCTTCGGACGCATTGCCCAAAGCCTCACTAAAGGCAGATGGCGCGACCTGTTGGAACGGCGGTTGAATGCGATCCATCACAAAATCAGGACGGAACAAAGCGAAAGCGATCAAAATCAGAGCAACGCTCTCGTAAATCCGGCTTTTGGTCAGGAACCATCCCATCGTTCCGGCCGTAAAGACCAAGATTGCAATGGATGCGGTCACAAAGACCAATATGCCCTGCGCCCAAGTCACATCGATCAACAGCAAGTCAGTGTTAAAGATAAACACGAACGGCAACGCCACGGTGCGCAGGCTGTAAAAGAACGCGACAAAACCGGTTTTGATCGCATCGCCACCCGAAACCGCTGCGGCAGCAAAGCTCGCCAAACCAACCGGCGGCGTAACATCAGCCATGATCCCAAAGTAGAACACAAACAAATGCACAGCGATCAATGGAACGATAAGCCCCGATTGCGCGCCCAATTCAACCAC
>JALZUL010000127.1 GCA_023301665.1 Ascidiaceihabitans sp. | reverse complement strand
TGCATGTTTTGTCATAGATGATCAGATCGCCGCGCGATTGACCAAGCACAAGGATCACCTGCCCGCTGGTCATATAGGCCAGTGCAGGCCATTGATCCGCGCTAAAGTCTTTTACGTTAGCAACTTCGGTTAAACACCCGATGGCCTTAAGACCATCCGCGATCGCGTTGGCTTCAACCTTATCGCTTGCGCCCTCAGACGTGCCAAGGCTGATCGCATTGTAGGCGTCTACCTTGAGCGCATCGATTCCCAATACGCTGGCGTATGTTACTGCCAAGTCGGCGCGCGCTTTGACGCGGTCGTCATGGGTGTTGGAATTATTGGCAACCGGCACTTTGATTTGTGGTGTCGCTTTAAGGCGGCCACGGTTGCCGTTGGTGATGGTCAGTGTGAACGGTTGTTTGCTCATCAGATCAAATCCCCATCTGCAAGAATGCCCAGAATGCGCGCCAATTCGACCCGAAGAAGAGCAGCTTCATATTTCAATGCCACTTCGGCCTCTTGGGCCCGTGCAAAAGTTTCATAAACGCTCACAACATCAATAACTTGACGTTGGCCGCCCTTATATTGAGCCTCGAACAGTTCAAGGTTATTTCTGGCCTGTACAGTCAACTCAGCCGCTTCTGCCGCTTGACGAGACGTGGCGGCAATCTGGCTTTCCAAACGGCGCAGATCACGATTGGAATCCTCAGTCGCTTGAATGACGCGCCGGCCTGCGGACTCTTTCGCGATTTCAATCGCTTTCAATTGGGCACCTGTTCCCAAGCCCCATTGAGCGCCATTCACGTTAACGCCAAAAGTTGAATTCTCGCCAACCGTGCCAGACAAGGATGCGCCCGGCAATTGACTGGCGCGATCCACTTTCGCGGCGGCTACTTCGCGGGTCTTTTCCGCTTCTGCGCGTGTCACTGCCAACGGCTGCGCGCTGTCGGTTGAAATATTCAAAGATGTCAGGCCACGTACATTCTGCAACGGTTGCACAGACATAGCATTCAGCTCAGCAATCGCTGAACGTGTTGCTTCTTGTGCTGCGGCATGAGACGCGCGAATTTCGGCCAGTTGCTGGCGCAAGATATTCAGGTCTGAGCGATCAGACACACCACCACGCACGCGCTCGGACATGATGTATTCAAAATGAGACATTGCCTCGAGCGTCTTCTCATCCAAAGCGGCTTGCTCACGCCCTTCGGCGGCCGCGAGATAAAGCTCTAAACCCGTTGCCGCACGATCGTTGGTATCTTCTGCCAACACAACTGCGGCCACTTCAACGTCAGCAATCGCGAACTCGCGCTCGCCCTTTTTGCGTCCGTTGTCGAACAAAACTTGATCCACGACCAAATTCACAACCACATCCGATAGGCTGGTTAGGCTAATAGACGGCCCCACTGTCGGGAGCCAGTTTTTACTGGCGGATTCAGCGCGCAAACGCGCAGCCCGCAATTCGCTCTCAGCAGAGCGTGAATTTGCCGCCAAAACCGCTGATGTCACCTGATCATAAGCGCTGCCGTTGGGAAGCGCCGATTGGCGCGCCACCAGCCCATTAATCACGGTGCTTTCAGCGTTTAATTTGTTGTCATAACCTGTGTCCGTGCTGGCATAGGCGGTGGTCTTTGGACCCGCATCCTGTGCGCTCAGCGCTGCGTCTGGTGTTTTCAAGCGTGATACAAAAGAACCAGTTTTTGTATCTGCCAAACAACCACTCAAGCCGAAAATCGCTGCACTTACTGCTGCAGCCTGTACGAAACTATGCCCCATGTCCTGCCCTTAAACGTGCCGGTACTTATGTTTTTATTGGGCGCGGTTCGGAAAAAGCCCGTCCGCGCCTCAATTTATAGTTTTGGTCTTAGCCAATTACGGTGTTTACCGTAATGTCATCGTCGATCAACACTGTGCCTTCGCCCAATGTATACACATCAAAGGTTTCGCCCTCGGATTGTGTTTGACCAGCCAATGTGGCGCCCGCGATATTTACGCTATCGTCTGAACCGCCATGGATCGTAAGCGTGTTTGTCTCATCAGAAAGTGCAACAAGCTGCGCTTCTGTGATCGTAACTTGCGCTTCTTCTGCAAATTGCAATTCGACCGCTTCGATTTGGTAATTGCCCAAGCTTGGGTTGCCCAGATCAACAGTGGAATTCGCGCTCTCGTCATCCAAGACAACATACGTGCCGGATGTGTTCCCAGACGTATCTGTTGACGTCACGATCAAGTGCGAGCCGTCCGGAACATTGGTGTTAAACGCAAAGTTTGTTTCACCAAGTACTGGAATATCCACCTGCGTTGCATCCACATTGGTGATCGATCCGTCAGCATTTACTTGTGCAACTGCAAGATCATCAGCTTCGATCTCTGTTGAGATACCACGGATACCGTCACCGTCACGTGTGAAGGACGCAATGACAGGTCCGTCTGGCGCTTCGGTGTCGATGGAAAGCGTTTGTGTGATCGTATCAACGTTTCCTACAGCATCGGTCGCAGTCACAGAGATCGCGGCGGCATATGTACCTGCCGGGATCGCTGATGGCGGGATATCGATGCTCCAGTTACCTGCTGCGTCAACGTCAGCAACCAACAAGGTGCCGTTGAAGTCGACAACAACTGCAGAGCCGGCTTCGACTTGACCGCCAAGGCTGATGCCTTCGCGCGCTTCAGCACCGTTCACCACGTTATCGGTCGCGATTGCGCTTGAAGAGAACTCAAGCTCGTTAACCAAAGTATCAATACGAACGGTATCTGTCACACTTGCGACGTTACCTGCTGCGTCGGTTGCATTCACGGTAACGTTTGTTGTCAATTC
>JALZUL010000126.1 GCA_023301665.1 Ascidiaceihabitans sp. | reverse complement strand
GTGTGGGCGGGCTGGCAAATTGGATGTGGCCGATGTGCGGTAGAAGTGCATTGAGCTTGTTTGTTAAATCACCCTCCATGATTTGGACATGATAACAATCAAACATCAGCTTCAGGTTCTTACGCCCGACCTCGTTGATGATTCCGATTGCTTGGCCGGTCGTTTGCAAGAAATACCCTTTTGCGTCGTAATGATTAAGCGGCTCGATCAGTATGGTTATGTCCCGCTCAGCGGCTTGTTCACATGCGTAATCTAGATTTTGGACAAACGTATCATGGGCGGCGTGGCCATTTGCAAAGCCCGCCATGACGTGGATATTTGGACAGTCTATCGCATCGGCATAATGAATGGCCTGATCAATGGCGGCGCGCGCGTCTTCAATCCGACCGGTCAGAGCGCTTAATCCATTTTCACCGTTGGCGTGATCGCCTCGCGACGTATTTAGGCCCAGCATATGTAAACCTGTTGTGTTGAGCGCGGCATTGACCAAAGCAGGATCGGTTTCATAGGGCCAGTGGCATTCAACAGCATCAAACCCGGCATTGTGAGCGGCGTGAATTGCCTCGGGTAAAGACAGTTCTGTCCAAAGAAACCCAAGGTTCGCTGAGAATTTAGTCATGACTCAGCTCCCTTTGGCAAGTTAAGCCCTGCAGCTTGGGCATAGACCTTAGCGACCGCCGCGTCATCTTCTTGCCCGAGCCCCGCTTCGGCAGCGGTTAGAAATTGCTGAAGAGCGGCTGAGGTGATCGGAGCAGAGAAATCGGCCGATTTGGCGATATCAAGCACTATCCCTAAGTCCTTTGGCCAAATATTTATCGATGAATGTGGGGTGTAGTCGCCCGATACAATGTGAGGGCCTCGGTTTTCCAGCATCCAAGATGACCCCGCACAGCTTGGAATCACCTCCATAAACTGCTGTGGGGAAACACCTTGGGTCATTCCAAAGGTCATTGCTTCGGCCATCGTCGCGATATGGACACCTGCCAAAAGCTGGTTAACGGCTTTCATTGCCGAGCCAGCCCCTACTTGATCACCAAGTTCGAAAACCTTTTGAGCTGTTGCGGTGAGCGCCGATTTTGCGGCAACAAATGCCTCGGGGCGACCAGAGGCCATGATGCTCAGCTCACCAGAAGCCGCTTTTATCGAGCCACCAGAGATCGGCGCATCTAAATAATGAATGCCGTAGGCGGTGGCCTCTTCTGCCATTTCTCGTGCAAAATCCGGGGAAACAGTTGCGCAGCCGATGATGACGCTACCTTTCCTCATCCGAGGAATGATTCCTTGTGGTCCTAAAAGGACAGATTTGGTTTGCGCGGCGTTCAATACAACGATCATCGCGATATCTAAGCGAGGTGCGATGTCGTCTAAATCGCCGGACGAACCGCTCAAAGCGTTGAACTGAGCCATTTGGGGGGCGTTGATGTCGAAGCCATGCGCGGTGTGGCCCGCCTTTAGAATGGAGTTGGCCATCCCCAGCCCCATCGAGCCAAGTCCAAAAATTCCAATTTGATCTACCATTGCATCCCCCCAAACGGCCAGTTTTCTGTGGGCAGGCTGAACAAACCCGTGAGCGCGGTCAATTGGATTTGTGGGCAGATACAAAAAAGCGGCCCCCTGGGAGGAAGGAGCCGCTTTTGAAACAACCGGATCACTATCTGGGAGGAAGAATGAGTCTCGGTATCTGTGTGCCGCTGAATGCGGCTGGTTTGGAACAGCGGTGGTGTCAAGGGAGGAGAGACGCCACCGCCAGTTACAGATGCCCTAAGGGAGGAGAACGGGCACCCGATTGGTAGTTTTTGGAACAGCGGTGGCATCAAGGGAGGAGAGATGCCACCGCCTGTACAGACGCTCTAAAGGGAGGAGAAGAAGCGTCCGATTTCGGTTGTTCTTATTGCGCGTTTGCGGCTTCTGTCGCGATGCGGCGAATTTCACAACGTGCGATGCCCAAGTCGGCAAGTTCACGGTTGCTCAACACTGCAAGTTCGCTGAATGTTGTTTTGTAAACGCGACGTTTCGCTTGGCGTGCTGCAGCGTCTGCGGCAAGGGTAGATACTGTCGCCATGAAGCGCTCGATCAAAGTTGGGTTAACTGCGGTATCGGCAAAATATGTCATAGTTACTTGTCCTTTTCAGACTGCATCATCGTCGGTTGTCAGACAGCGTGTGTTTGTTTCTGTCTGCGTTGTTGTTGATTAGAAGATAGACGATTGCTGCGCTTGCACAACGGACACCTTTTCAATGCCGCCATGCAGCATTTGCATGGCTTTGGGTAAATGAAAGAAACTAAGGCTGGTTGGTGAAAATAAAGGCATTTTGTTAACGGCAGCCTTTGCCTATGGCCCCTTAGTTTGTATTCATCAGCTTGTCGAAAAGCGTGTTTGCCTTAGTGATGCTGACGGCGTTGCCTTTTCTCTGTGGTCTTCCGGCCTTGTCCTTTTCCCTAAAAAAGCCAATTAGTAACGCCAGCAAAAGGAGTGCCTGCGATGTCTGTTACAAAAGAGCAAATTCTAGAGGCGTTAAATCGCGTTCAGCTCCCAAACGGTGAGACATTGGTCAGCCGTGATATGATCCGCGCGATTTCTATCGATGGTGATGCTGTGCAGTTTGTGATCGAGGCACCTAGCCCAGAAATTGCAGCGCAGATGGAACCGGCTCGCAAAGCGGCTGAGGCCGTCGTTCTAGAGGTAGATGGTGTGTCTAAAGCAAGTGTCGCTTTGACCGCGCATGGCCCTGCGGCGGCCAAGCCAGCGCCGCCCAGCCTGAAGATCGGTGGGCATCCTAAACCTCAGGACGGGCCAACGAAGCCTTCTGGTGTGAAACGCATTTTGGCAATTGGGTCTGGAAAGGGGGGCGTTGGTAAATCCACGGTCTCTTCTAACCTCGCAGTCGCTTTGGCGAAACAAGGCCGCAAGGTTGGGTTGCTGGACGCTGACATCTATGGCCCATCACAGCCGCGTATGATGGGGGTGAACAAGCGCCCTGCATCGCCTGACGGTAAGACGATCATACCATTGCATGCGCATGGGGTCACCTTGATGTCCATTGGCTTCATGCTGGAAGAGGGCAAGGCTGTCGTATGGCGTGGTCCTATGTTGATGGGGGCGCTTCAGCAAATGTTGGGTCAGGTCGAGTGGGGAGAGCTGGATGTGCTGCTTGTTGATCTGCCGCCCGGCACAGGTGATGTGCAACTGACACTATGTACTAAGTCCGAACTTTCTGGGGCCATTGTTGTCTCAACCCCACAAGACGTGGCGCTTATTGATGCCCGCAAGGCCTTGGACATGTTCGCGACGCTCAAGACCCCAGTGCTGGGCTTGATCGAGAACATGTCGATGTTTGTGTGCCCCGATTGTGGGGCATCGCACGAGATCTTTGGATCAGGTGGCGTTGCGACTGAGGCACAGAAGATGGGTGTACCGTTATTAGGTGCGCTTCCGATTGATCTGGAGACACGCCTGGCCGGCGATGGGGGAACCCCAATTGCTGCGGGTGACGGGCCGATGGCTCAAGCCTATGCGCAGATCGCTAAGGGGTTGATTGAAGGCGGAATGGCTTAAGCTGATCAGCGTAAGGCGCGTTTTGACGCGCTTTAGCTATCTCTGGGTTGAAGTGGGTTGGATGTAATTACGCGTCTTTTACACGCCGGAAAACAAACACACCGCCACCCGATGCGTCGCGATCTTCTGCGAAGCCTTGGTTTACCAAACATTGCTCCCTAATTTCGCGCATCCCAGGGCGGTGATAGATGTGGCGGTGTAGTTCCACGATAATCAACCGAATGCCGCTCAAATCTGCGTTGCGGAAGAAATCCAATTCGGCACCTTCTATGTCCATTAGCAGCACTGTCGGCGACACTTCCTTCTTTACACTCTCCCAGTCGACAACAGGTACC
Source organism: Ascidiaceihabitans sp. (assembly GCA_023301665.1). Taxonomy (GTDB): domain Bacteria; phylum Pseudomonadota; class Alphaproteobacteria; order Rhodobacterales; family Rhodobacteraceae; genus Ascidiaceihabitans. The sequence continues at coordinate 4,588 of JALZUL010000126.1, read as the reverse complement.
GACACCTTTGTCGCATTTTCATGGCCTTTGGTTATGGTCATGCCAGATCCTAGAAAGTTCCCACGAATGAAAAAATCCACAGTCTTTGGGGGATTGGGTTCTGCCAAGACGATCTGATTTTTGACTTTTATCTTACGATCGATCTTGTTGTGCTTATATAGCCTGCGAATGTGCTCGATGAGAGTGTGGTTCGCCTCATAAGAAACAGTCTTTTTGGGTTTGCAGTTTTTTGTGACGATTGCACCCACAATCCCTGCGCCAGCGCCCATTTCTAAAATGGTATCGGTTTTTTCGATTTCCTGAAGGGATAGGTTGACTTCGCGCCGTTCATATCGCTCGTCTTCAAGGTTCTTGATCATTTGTTTCCCAAGGTGGGAACCTTCTAAGACTTCGATACCATGGTACGTGGCGACTACATTGTGGGTCATTGAGCTCATTTTGGCCTCTTTTGTCTGACGTGCTTATTGAGAGCTTACGATCATGACTAAACAAATAGAAGAAGGATTGTTGGTTCGGTCCGAGCTGTAGGCGCATGGGAAACCATGGGCGAGCTGTGACATTGGGGCTGTCTGCGCCGAATCATTTCGGCCTTTTGTCGAAGATTTGGCGGTATTTTCGATTTTTCTTGAATGTTGTGATGTGTACATAAGGGGAACACTTGGGGCGGTGTCCATTTTTGCTGATTTAGTTGGGAAATTATGGGCGATTGTGGCGCTTAGGGCGGTTGGTCTATATGTAGTGGTTTTTGTCAAAAAATCGGATCAGATTTTGCTATATCTCGATTTTTGATTGTTTGGTGATGTATCTGTCCATTGATTTTTCATGGCTATCCAGTGCTATTTCCCAATAAAAACCATTGCCACCCATGAATTCCCATACTATCCATTGTTCATCAGATGAGAACGAGCCAAGGGGCACCAAACGACCCCGCATTATAAAAAACTCTAGCAGGTTTCATACAGGCACCTCGCTTTCATCAGACGAAGAGATCCGGCGCGTGAGCGAGCAGACATCCCCCCAGGTGGCGCGCGCAGCTGGACATAACCCGCAAGTCGGGACGAAGACGACGGGTTTTGATTAGTGGCAGCTAGATCGAAACCCGTCGTTTTTATTTTCAGCACTGGGGACCGAAATTCGCGCATCCGCGCAGCAACACAAGGGACGGGGCCAAAACAGTGGCACGCAGGTTCAGAGGCGAAAGCGACCATAAGGTCGATACGAAGGGGCGGGTTTCGATTCCAGCCTCTTTTCGCCGTGTGATCGAAGCTTGTGATACTGATTGGACCGACGGCCTGTTGCCCCGAGTTATCATCGTTTATGGCGGCGCGACCCGTGACTACCTTGAGGGTTTCACGATCGAAGCGATGGACGAAGTCGATGATAAGATTGCAGCGTTCCCACGTGGTTCAGCCAAACGCAAAGCGATGGAGCGTCTCTATTCCGCGCAGTCCGTCGAGGTGACCGTAGATGACACTGGACGTATCGTTTTGCCAACTAAGCTGCGTGAGAAGATTGGCCTTGATGGTATGGCGAAATTTGTCTCATCTGGTGATACTTTTGAAATCTGGAAGCCCGAAGCTTACGATGCCAGTATCGACGCCTTGGATGATGATGGCTTTGACCCCAACATTGACCCATCTGTCTACCTAGACGGGGATTTGGGTTAAATGTCGGCTGGGGGGCCACATATACCGGTTTTGATCGGGGCGATCTTAAAGGCATGCGGCCCAATTGAGGGGCGCTGGCTTGATGGCACCTTTGGTGCGGGCGGATATACCAAACAGTTGTTAGATGCAGGTGCCGATCACGTGATGGGCGTGGATCGCGATCCGTTGGCGTTTGAGATGGCCGCGCCTTGGGTCGGTGAATATGGCGACCGACTGTCTTTGCAGCAGGGCGTTTTTTCGCGGATGGATGAGTACGCGCAAGGGCTTGATGGCGTGGTTTTGGACCTTGGCGTCAGCTCAATGCAACTTGATCTGGCAGAGCGTGGCTTTTCGTTTATGCGTGACGGACCGCTCGATATGCGGATGTCTCAAGACGGGCCTTCTGCGGCTGATATCGTGAACACCGCAAGTGAATCCGAGCTGGCGAATATCCTATTTCACTACGGTGAAGAACGCGCCAGCCGCCGTATTGCCACTGCGATCTTGCGCGAACGCACGATGGAGCCGATTACGACAACACTGCGCTTGGCCGGTATCATCGAGGGATGTCTACCACGTTCCAAGCCTGGTCAATCGCACCCCGCCACACGTAGCTTTCAAGCGATCCGGATTGCGGTAAATGATGAATATGGTGAACTGTTCCGTGGCCTCATGGCTGCTGAACGCGCCTTAAAGCCCGGCGGGCAATTGGCTGTGGTGACGTTTCATTCGGTCGAGGACCGTATGGTCAAGCGTTTCCTGACGGCGCGTGCAGGCAAAGGCGGCAACGCCAATCGTTACGCCCCGCAGATCGAAGTAGAGCCAACCCAATTTGCAGTGCGATCACGCAAAGCGATTGGCCCGGATGCACAAGAATTAGAAGACAACCCACGCGCGCGTTCTGCGAAGCTAAGGGTTGCGGTACGAACGGACGCACCTGCGGGGGAGGTTGATGCAAAATCAATCGGTATGCCCACCGTGGGAAAGGTCAAAAGGTAGGGTAACATGCGAGCGGTGTTGTATATTCTGACGGTTGTGGCTGTGATAGCCTTGGCGTTTTGGAGCTATCAGGAAAACTATGAGACGCGCAAAGCGCTCAATGAAGCTGATAAAATCCGACGTGATATTCGGGAATCTCACGCGCGTTTGGGTGTCTTGCGGGCCGAATGGGCCTATTTGAACCGCCCATCCCGTTTGCTTGACCTTGCCGAGTTTAACTTTGACCGGTTGGGGCTTTTGCCAATCGCACCTGAACAATTTGGGATGATCGATCAAATCGCATACCCAAGTGCCCCGTTGGCACCTATTTTGAACCCAGTTGATGTGTCCAATACGGGAGATCAACCATGAGCCGTATTCCACTTCGTCCTTTAGCGCGTATTTTGGATGCGCGTCAAAAAGGAGAGAACCCAGACGCGATCGAGCGCGAGAACAAGCGCATTCGCCATGAAGACATGCAAGCCAGCTCCCGTGCGCGTGCCGAAGGGCGTCTTTTGGTACTTGGCTTGTTTTTCTTTGTTGCGTTTGGGGTTGTTGGAACCCGAATGGGGGCGCTTGCGACTTCTGATCCTGTTGAGCCACGCTCAGCAACGCTTGGGTCTGCGATCAGTGCGGCACGTGCTGATATTGTGGATCGCAATGGCAACTTGTTGGCGACTAACTTTGAGACACACGCGCTTTACGCACAGCCCAAGCATATGGTGGATGCCAATCATGTGGCTGATGAGCTGGTCAAAGTGTTTCCAGATCTCGATCATGCACGTTTACTCAAAGACTTCACTGGCGAGCGTAAGTTCCTGTGGTTGAAAAAGAAAATCAGCCCGGAGCAAATGCAAGCGGTTCATGAAATTGGCGACCCGGGCCTTTTGTTTGCACCACGTGAAATGCGCCTTTATCCGAACGGTTCGTTGGCCGCTCACGTCATGGGTGGCGCGTCTTTCGGTAAAGAGGGCGTTGCAGCAGCCGAAGTCATCGGTGTTGCCGGTGCAGAAAAGTATTTCGACGACTACCTTCGTGATCCAGCCAATGGCACCAAGCCTTTAGAGCTATCACTTGATCTAACAGTTCAGGCGGCATCAGAGCGTATTCTGTATGGTGGCATGAAGTTGATGAACGCCAAAGGCGCGACGTCTGTTTTGATGGATGTTCACACAGGTGAGGTAATCTCGGTTGTATCACTGCCAGATTTTGACCCCAATGATCGTCCACGTCCTGCGACCACGGGTGATCAATCGGATAGCCCGTTGTTCAATCGCTCTGTTCAGGGCGTGTATGAACTGGGGTCTGTGTTTAAGATTTTCGCAGCGGCTCAAGCCGTTGACCTTGGTTTGGTGAACCCGTCAACTGTGATAGATACCAAAGGCCCGATGCGGGTTGGCGGCTTTAACATCGGGGAATTCCAAGGCAAGAATTACGGTAAGCTAAGCGTGACAGACATCATTGTGAAATCATCCAACCGTGGAACGGGACGGATGATTTTGGATGTGGGTATCAAACGTCAAAAGGAATTCCTGTCTTCAATGGGCTTCTTTGAGGCAACGCCTTTTGAGATCGTGGAAGCCGCTGGCGGCAAACCACTGTTGCCCAAACGCTGGACGGATCTAAGTGCGGTCACGATCTCCTATGGTCACGGCTTGTCGACATCTCCAATGCATTTGGCCGCTGGGTACGCCGCAATCGCAAATGGCGGACGTGCTGTTACACCAACATTGCTTAAGCAAGACGGTCCGGTCTACGGCCCTCGGGTTATGAGCGAACGTGCCGCTCGATCTGCCCGCGGCATGCTGCGCGCAGTTGTGAGCAAAGGCACCGCCAGCTTTGGTGAGGTCGAAGGATACGCAGTGGGTGGCAAAACCGGCACCGCGGACAAACCCAAACCTACAGGTGGGTATTACAAGGCAAAAGTCATCGCGACTTTTGCCAGCATGTTTCCAGCTCATGAC
>JALZUL010000125.1 GCA_023301665.1 Ascidiaceihabitans sp. | reverse complement strand
CTCAGCGACGACTTCTGGCGCGGGTTGCTCTGCGGGTGCTTCAACCGCAGCCTCCGCAACAGCTTCCTCTTTCACAACCTTCTTGGCCCGTGGTTTACGCACGCGTTTTGGCTTGGCCGGCTTTTCCTCAGCAACCTCTTGCGCTGGGGCATCAGCCTTTGCTTCACCCTCGACGGTTTCAGCAGCAGGCGCTTCCTCAACAACCTTCTTTGCCCGCGGTTTGCGAACGCGCTTAGGTTTGGCAGGCTTTTCATCAGCAACTTCAGCCTTAGGTGCATCGGACGCTGGTGCGTCTTCGCTGGCTACAGGATCAGCGTTAGTTGCTTGAGCAACGGCTTCACCCTCAGGTGCCTCTGCCGGAGCGGCCTCATCAGATGCCGTTCCATCGGTAGCAGTCGCATCTGCAGATGCTTCGCCATTTTCGCCGTTTGTGTTCTCACCAGTCTCAGTGCCTTCACCATTGCCGGATTTCCGGCGACGACGACGACGACGGCGGCGTTTTGGCTTTTGCTCACCCTCTTCATCCGTACCAGCCTCAGGGGTGGTCGTGACATTTTGTTGCTGTTCTTCAGCGGCGATTTCCGCAGCTTCAGCGGCCTCTGCTGCGAGGGCGTCAGCCTCATCGATTTTATCCATGATAGACGTATCGACAGACACAACAGCTGCTGTAGCAACAGGCACCACACGCGTGGCCGTCTTGAACTTTTCAATGCTGAAATCAGGGCTAATCAGTGTTGGATCGCCTTCAATCCGCACAGACATGCCATAACGGCTTTCAATTTGTGCGATATGCTCGCGCTTTTGGTTCATCAAGAAGTTGGTGATGCCGACAGGGCAACGCACCAAAACCTCGCGTGTGCGGCGGCGTGTGCCCTCTTCCTCGACCTGACGCAAAATGGACAGGGCCAAGTTATCATCGGAACGGATCAAGCCGGTGCCGTGGCACGCAGGGCAAGGCTGTGTTGTTGCCTCGATCATGCCAGGACGTAGACGTTGGCGCGACATTTCCATCAAACCAAAACCAGAAATACGGCCCACTTGAATGCGCGCACGATCTGTCTTGAGCTTGTCTTTCATCCGCTTCTCAACGGCCGCGTTGTTCTTACGCTCGTCCATGTCGATAAAGTCGATCACGATCAAACCGGCCAAGTCACGCAGACGCAATTGGCGCGCCACCTCTTCGGCAGCTTCAAGGTTGGTCTTGGTCGCGGTCTCTTCGATGGAGTTCTCTTTGGTCGCACGACCCGAGTTCACATCCACAGCAACCAAAGCTTCGGTCACGCCGATCACGATGTAGCCACCGGATTTCAGCTGAACGGTCGGATTAAACATACCCGCCAAGTAAGATTCCACTTGGAAGCGCGCAAACAATGGCAGCGTGTCTTCGTAACGCTTCACGTTTTTACCGTGCGACGGCATGATCATTTTCATGAAGTCTTTGGCGATGCGGTAACCGCGTTCCCCTTCAACCAACACCTCGTCGATGTCACGGTTGTAAAGATCACGGATCGAACGTTTGATCAGATCGCCCTCTTCGTAAATCTTCGCGGGTGCAATAGATTTCAAAGTCAGCTCGCGGATTTGTTCCCACATCCGTTGCAAGTATTCATAGTCGCGCTTGATCTCGGCCTTTGTACGTTTTGCACCGGCGGTGCGTACAATAAGCCCGGCACCTTGCGGCACTTCGATTTCGTTGGCGATCTCTTTTAGTTTTTTACGGTCTACTGCGTTGGTAATTTTACGGCTGATACCGCCACCACGTGCAGTGTTTGGCATCAAAACGCAGTAACGGCCTGCAAGCGACAGATAGGTTGTAAGTGCCGCACCCTTGTTGCCGCGTTCTTCTTTGACCACTTGAACCAACAAGATTTGGCGAACTTTAACAACTTCTTGGATTTTATAACGACGTGGGCGCGGTTTGCGCACAGGGCGAATATCTTCGCTGTCGTCTTCATCAGCCACAGATTCGATGCTGGTGTCTTTCGAAGATGCTTTAGAGCCTTTGGCCTCTTCAGTTTCTTCTTCGTTGTCGTCAGACGGCGCTGTCTCATCATCTGCTGCTGCAACTGGCGCGTCCTCGGACGCAGCATCATCAGCTGGCTGTTCGACGTGCTCGGATGTGTCCACAGACACTTCAGCCGTGGTTTCAGCTTCAGCTGCCACAACATCAGGCTGATCGCTTGGTGTACTTTCAACAGCTGCATCGTCAGAGCTGGACGTATCGTCATCCAGATCGATGGTTTCCATACCGCTGATTTCAGTGCTTTCTACTTCGGTAGAGACAACTGCATCGGTGCTGGCAACATCAGCCGCTTTTGTACGTGAACGTGTACGGGTGCGGCGCTGTTTTTTGGGTTTCTCGTCTTCCTCATCGCGTGCTTTTTGCGCTTCGGCATAGGCACGTTCTTCTTCCATCAGGGCCTCACGGTCCGCGACAGGGATCTGATAGTAATCAGGGTGAATCTCACTAAAGGCCAAGAAACCATGGCGATTTCCGCCGTAATCTACAAAAGCCGCCTGAAGCGACGGCTCGACGCGCGTAACTTTAGCTAGATAGATATTGCCAGCAAGCTGGCGTCTGTTTTCTGTTTCAAAGTCGAATTCCTCAACTTTGTTTCCATCGACCACAACAACGCGGGTTTCTTCCGCGTGGGTGGCATCGATAAGCATTTTCTTAGGCATATTATCCGTTTGCACAACGCAAGAACGGCCCGCCCCCCTGGAGGAGCAGCCGTTTTGGGAATGTGTCTTGTCATGGCGATCAGGGACGCGCGGCGCGTCAGGGCAAAATGCCCGACTGCTGTGATGCTCAATGCTATCGCGCGCGTCATCGCGTTTCTCCAACATGCGGATCGTTCATCGTCCGCACATTCATTACGTGCCGCAAATTAGAATCTAACCTGTCGGCGTTTTCACAGCCCCTTTCGGGGCTCAATCGGTCTGCTTGAACCGGTTGGTCACTTTGCCAGCCTCTGTTCAAAACAGCGAAACTCTAAAAGGTAACCCTAAGTTGGATTACACTTATCCCCCTAGATAAGAGCTTTTGAGGGTCAAATACAATGGGCAATCGTCAGACAGGCGAGCAAACTTAAGACAAAGCAAGGTTTTCGCCTGTGTTCGCAGCAAAACATTGAATTCGAAATGAGAAACGCAGCGGCCGGTCGGCCACTGCGTTTCATCAATCATATATAAGGATTAGTTTAGGTAATCAGATCGTTGCAGACCGTATTTCGCCATTTTCTCATTCAAAGTCCGGCGCGGCAGACACAGTTCGTCCATCACGGATGCAATTGACCCTTTGTGGCGCCGCATTGTGTTGTCGATCAACATGCGCTCAAACGCTTCGACATATTCTTTCAGCGGTTTGCCTTCGGTTGTCATGACCGGCTGCATCTCTTCGTGATCAGACATCAACAAAGACGCGATTGTGCCGGAGCCGCGACGCTCTTGAAGCACCGCCCGCTCTGCCACGTTAATGAGCTGGCGTACATTTCCCGGCCACGGCGCTTGCAAGAGCTGAGCCGCTTCTTGGGCCGATACTTTTGGCGCATCACAGCCGTATTCGTCCGCAAACTGCTCACCAAGACGCGTGAACAGCGTCAGGATGTCTTCGCCGCGTTGGCGCAACGGCGGAACCGTGATGCGCAACGCTGCCAAACGGTAGAACAAGTCTGGGCGCAAAGCGTCTTCGCATGTGCGGCCCGCTTCTTGCAGATTACAAATACCAACGATCCGCGTCTCAGCTGGGCTTCCTTGATCATTGATGACACTCAGAAGCCGCGCTTGCAGTGTTTCCGAGATTGCCTCGATGTCCTCGAGAACAAGCGTGCCACCGCGCGCTTCCTCGACGGCTGGCAGTTGAGCGTCTTCTGGCTGCATTGGTCCGAACAGGCGTTTGGAAAGCGCCTCTTCCTCCAAGGCAGAACAGCTCACCAACACGAATTTCTTACCAGCACGGCTGCCAACCGCGTGAAGCGCATGTGCCACCAAGGTTTTGCCAGTTCCGGTTTCGCCGTCGATCAGCACGTGACCATCAGCTTGTCCAAGATCAAGGATATCCTCGCGCAGACGTTCCATCACGGGGGATTGGCCAATGAGCTTTTTCATCAACTGCCCACCGTCGGACAGCTCACGGCGCAAAATACGGTTGTCCATAACAAGACGGCGCGACGCTGTGGCTTTCTTTGCCAACTCGCTCATACGATCAGGGTTGAATGGTTTTTCTAGGAAATCAAACGCGCCAACGCGCATTGCTTCAACAGCCATGGGAACATCACCGTGGCCCGTGATCATGATAACTGGCAGCGCAGAGTCGTTGCCCATCAGCTTCTTCAAAAACTGCATGCCGTCCATCCCGGGCATCTTGATATCTGAGATAACGATCCCCGGATACTCTGGCCCTAGAACCTTGAGCGCGTCCTCTGCGCTGGCGAATGTTTCGGTGTCATAGCCCGACAGTGCCAGCCATTGGCTGATCGACTGGCGCATGTCTTGTTCGTCATCGACGATGGCGATTTTCATGGCTTGGGTCATGGTTTTTGCTTCCTCATTCTGCCGCCGACGTTGTGGCGAGCATTTTATTGTCGTCCATTTGATCCTCATCAAGAGGATCAACAGACAGTATGGGCAATCGCATTTCAAACACCGCACCGCCGTCTTGGCCGTTGCGTGCTGTTAATCGCCCACCTAAATCGTTCACGATACCCGAGGAAATGGCAAGGCCCAGCCCCACCCCTTCACCGGGCAGCTTCGTCGTATAGAAGGGTTCGAACAGTTGATCCGTGTCTTCGATACCCGGTCCGTTGTCGCGCACCGTCAACGTGGCCGTGTCACCAGCAGCCAAGATGATATCGACCTGGGGGTTGCGCTCTGATTTGGTCGCGTCGAGCGCATTGCGCAACAGGTTCACCAAGACTTGTTCGATCCGCATACGATCCCCCATAACTTCTACGGGTTCGTCGGGCACGATACGGCTGATCTGAACCTGCCGTTGGCGCAACTGCGGCTCCATCATCGAAAGGCTAGACGCCAAGGCAAGCCCCATATCTACAGGGCTTAGCTCTTCTGCGCCTTTGCGCGCGTAAGATTTTAGCTGGCGGGTGATCGCCCCCATCCGCTCAATCAATCCATCGATCCGGCCAAAGGATGACAATGCTTCGTCAGGTCGGTTACGCCCCAGCAAAAGACGTGCGCCAGCTAGATAGGTTTTCATCGCTGCGAGCGGCTGGTTCAGCTCGTGACTTACCGCTGCGGACATCTCTCCTAAGGCTGCCAATTTACTGGATTGCTCCAAGGTTTGTTCAGCCACGGCGAGGGTCTCTTGCACCCTTTCGCGTTCGGCAATTTCCCGCTGTAGGCGCAGATTCAATGCGCGAAGCTCTGCCGATTCACGCTGGAACAATGCAACCCGAAATGAGGAACGGCGATTCAAGAAATAAAACGCAAAGGCGAGCAGAATCGCAAAACCCATGATCTCGAGCGCCAAGACACCGTTTACCCGCTCACGAACAGACGCATAGGTCGTGAAAGAAACAATGCGCCAACCGCGAAACGCCACGCGGTTCTCAAGACGCATCACTGCTTCGCCCTGAAGATAGGCATCCGCTGGCAATGCGGTCCAATCTGCCGTCACACGAATGGCCCGTTCAATCGCACTTTGCGGGTTCTGGCGGGTGAGCGCTTCGTCTTCCGTGCCCCCGCGCCAGCGTGGTTCTGTCGCAAGAAGGATCTGCCCCTCGCTGTCTGTTACGATAACAGCGTCCGAGATGCCCGCCCAAGCGCGTTCGAATTTTTGAAGATCCACCTCGACCGAAATCACGCCAAGCACTTCGTTCCCTGACTGAACCCTGCGTGAGTAGTGAAAGGCGTAACCGCCGGTTTCGCGTTCAACAACGGTAAAGATAGTGCCCTGCCCGCGCAGCGCGCTGACAAAATGTGCATCGTTGCGGTGACTTTCGCCTAAACGGTTTCGATCTGTCGCAGCAACAGTCCGACCATCGCTGTCTAATAAGACCAAAGAGGCCGCACCGATTTCTTCAACAAAAGAAATCAGCCGTTGTGTGGAACGCGAATAATCAGCCGAATTCAAAGCCCCGATCAAAGTCGGGTCGCGCGCCAACAATTGTGGAACAATCGCGCTTTGGCGCAACTCTGAACGAAGGTTCCCTGAATAAAGCGCTAGCCGCAGTTCGGCTCGATTTCGGGTGGTTTCGGTGAAACGATCGGTCAACAGGCGGTTGGTGACAGAAACCGTAACAACCGCAAGCACAAGAAGAATGACCAACGCCAGCCGGACACGCCAGCTGATCGTTTTATTCTGTTTAAAGACGCGTTCACTTACCATCGGCTGAACTTAGACCGAAGGCGCGTGCTGCTCAAGTCATGCCGGCGTGAGTACGCCTGACAATGCGCGAAACAACGCCTGCCCGTCTGTGCCACCATGTCCCGCGTCAGCCGCGCGTTCGGGGTGTGGCATCATGCCCAAGACACGACCATTGGATGATAAGATGCCTGCGATATCCGCTTTGGCCCCGTTGGGGTTCTCAGTATAGGTAAACGCAACACGATCTTCGCCCTGCAAACGCGCAATAGTCTCATCGTCAGCAAAGTAGTTGCCATCGTGGTGCGCGATTGGAATATCGATGACATCACCAACATTATAGCTATCGGTAAATGCATTGGCTGTCGTTTCGACCTTTAGGCCAACTGTCTTGCAGATGTATTTAAGGCCAGCGTTACGCAGCAAAGCGCCTGGCAGAATGCCCGTTTCCGTCAAGACCTGAAAACCGTTGCAAATACCGACAGCGTAGCCGCCACGGTCTGTATGCGCTTTGATTTCATTGCAGATTGGAGAATTCGCAGCAATCGCGCCACAGCGCAGGTAGTCACCAAAAGAGAAACCGCCGGGCACGCCAACAATATCCACGCCCTCAGGCAATTTGGTGTCTTTGTGCCAAACCATCGAAACTTTGGCACCTGCTGCCTCAAAAGCCACCGCTAGGTCGCGGTCACAGTTCGATCCGGGGAAAACAACGACCGCAGCATGCATCAGAGCAACTCCACCTTGTAGGATTCGATCACAGTGTTGGCGAGCAGCTTCTCGCACATTTGCTCCACATCAGCTTCGGTTGAACCGTCGGCAAGGTCCAGTTCAACAACTTTACCCTGACGCACGCCATTGACGCCATCAAAACCCATCGCACCCAAAGCGTGGCGCACGGCCTCACCTTGTGGATCCAACACGCCATTTTTCAACATCACATGTACACGAGCTTTCATAGTGCTCTCGCCCCTATCTTCATTTTCTCAAAAACGCCCTATCAACCAAAGATCAGTTGATAAGGGTTGGTTTCGTAATTGGTGTCGCGTTTTTCGGCATCACGCCCAAACGACGCGCAACTTCGGTGTAAGCATCTGCCAAGCTACCAAGGTCGCGGCGGAACACATCCTTGTCCAGCTTTTCACCCGTTTCGATATCCCACAAACGGCAGCTGTCTGGGCTGATTTCATCTGCAACAATCAAACGCTGGAAATCACCATCATAAACGCGGCCGATTTCGATCTTAAAGTCGATCAGTTTGATTCCTACAGCAAACATCACGCCTGACAAAAAGTCGTTTACCCGCAAGGCAAGGCTTAGGATATCATCCATGTCCTGCTGGCTTGCCCAACCAAAAGCAGCGATATGCTCTTCAGACACCAGCGGATCGCCAAGGCTGTCATCTTTTAGGCAATATTCTACAATTGGACGTGGCAATTGCTTGCCCTCTTCGATGCCAAGACGTTTTGACATCGTACCCGCCGCATAGTTGCGCACGATCACTTCGAGCGGCACAATTTCGCAGGCTTTGCACAATTGTTCGCGCATATTGATACGTTTGATAAAGTGGTTTGGCACACCAATCTGTGTCAAACCGGTCATGAAATATTCGGACAGCATGTTGTTCAACACGCCTTTACCGTCAATCACATCTTTTTTCTGAGCGTTAAAAGCAGTCGCATCATCCTTAAAGTACTGGACGATCGTGTCGGGCTCTGGGCCTTCATACAGGATCTTTGCTTTGCCTTCGTAAATTTTGTTGCGCCGGGCCATGGGCGTCCTTTCAACTAATGGAAAGGGTCCGAGTCCCTCTCTGATGTGGCCCTCATAAGGCAAGGACCCGAGCGTCGCAAGCTACCCTGCCCTCAAAGCTGGTATTGATCCGAGTTCAACCCCAGCCAAACGCGAAATTTAGACAAAATTACCAAAATTCACAGCCATTATAACGCGCGATTGGGCCAAAGGCCGCTCTGCTGTTAATTCCATAGTTATGCTTAGTGCCTAGCCTCGATCGTGGGTAAGATTGGGGAATAGGAATGCGAGACAAGGTTAAGGCCAAGTTTCTTTGGCAATTTTTCTTGCGTGTGAGCGTGCCGGTGGTGATCCTGAGTTGGTGTGTGACTGAGCTGTTGCCACACCTCACACAAAACCTGCTCGCCAGCATCCCAAGCCAAATCTCTGATATTCACTGGAGCAATTGGGGATTGGCAATCGCATTTACTTTAGTAAGCCTGTGGACCGTGGGGCGTTATGATGGTGTCGCTCATCAACATTTTCAAACCCGTATCGCCCCTAGGCACGCGCGTTTGTCTGGCACGGCCTCTATCGCACTCGCTCAAACGCTGGGCGCAGGCGTTTTCACTGGCGCTCTTGCACGTTGGCGCATGTTATCTGACGTTACGATGCCAACAGCCCTTAAGCTCTCGGCCTTTGTGTCCATATCATTCATGCTTTGTTGGATCGTCGTTACCGCGCTGCTTTGCGCAGTTCTACCAGCTCCTGCGTGGACAAAACTACCAGCAATGATCCTACTTTGCCTCACGCCGGTTGCCTTGCTTGCGATGTTTCGTTGGCCGAAATTTTCCGTGAATGGATGTAAATTTCGCTTCCCGAACCTTCAAAGCAGTCTGGCGATCCTTTTCTGGACTTTAATCGACACAACAGCCGCAGCTGCGACATTGTTTGTGTTGTTGCCAAACGGCATTGATTTATCGTTTTTGATTTTCCTCCCCTTATTCATGCTTGCTCTTGGCACAGCACTTTTATCAAACACGCCCGGCGGCGTGGGCCCCTTTGAGCTCATGATGCTTGGCTTGCTGCCACAAATCCCCTCAAGTGAGATACTGGGTAGCGTTATCGCGTTTCGTTTGATCTATTACGCTCTCCCGGCGTTTGGGGCGCTCCTGGCTCTGATGAGGCCGTTAAAAACTGCGACGGCCATGCAGCCGATACAGCAAACGCGGCTTGAAACCGCCGGCCAAGCGGACCATCAAGTCATCATGCAAAACGGTGGACGCATTTTAACAACGTCCGACGGCGCATGTGCCCTTTGGCCAACAACACAAACGGTCACATCGCTTTGCAATCCAGTCTCAGGATCGATGAGAGCAACAATAGACGCGTTAAGATCCGAATCCGCGATTTTGGGAAAAACCGCTTTCGTCTATAAGTGTAACGCCCGAAACGCCGCCCTTTTGCGAAAACGTAAATGGTCGATGATCCATATGTCGGATGATGCAATCATTTTTCCACAAGGGTTCACGCTAGAGACACCAAAGCTGCGCAGCTTGCGGCGAAAGCTGCGCAACGCTCAGAAGTCTGGTCTCGTGATTGAAGTCGACTCCCAATACCCGTGGTCCCAAATGCAACACGTCGATGAGCAATGGCAAACGGCGCATGGGCATGCCCGAGGCGGCACAATGGGGCGTTTTGAGATCGATTATCTGAGCGGCCATTTTATTGCACGCGCTTATGCTGATGGACGGCTATGCGCATTTGTCAGCTTTCAAAAAGGTAAAAATGAATGGTGCTTGGATCTTATGCGCCACATAGACCCGATACCTGACGGGACAATGCATGCTTTGGTTCACGCTGGCATTTCGGCAGCGGCACGCGCTGGGATACCGCGTGTCAATCTTGCATCCACCCCTGCATGTCCCGATCCCGCAAGCCGCTTTTTCCGATGGGCCGCTCGCCAAGCTGTTGTAAAGGCTGGTGGAACTGGCCTGCGCCAATTCAAATCGACATTTGCGCCCAAATGGGAACCGCGATACGCCGCAGCACCAACGCCTTGGGGATTGGTCACCGGATTGGCCGACATTACACGCGAAGTTCATGACCCAGACCCCATCCTCGCATCGAAATCACAAAAAATTCATAACTTTGATGAATATTATG
>JALZUL010000124.1 GCA_023301665.1 Ascidiaceihabitans sp. | reverse complement strand
GTGAAGCAAAATACCCGGCCAGCCCGGCCCAAGCACCACGTCCATCACACCCGCAGGGGCAGGTGTCGCGTCAAGATTGACCAAAGCCACGCGCAAAGCTTCGCGTGTTTTGTCCTGCCAATCGGCTGGATCAAGTAAGCCATCAAGCCCCACTCGACCGCCACCACCAGCGCTGCCCGATTCGCGGCGGCCATCTTTTTCGACGATGACAGAGATATTAACACGGGTCATCGGACGGATATCTCGGACCGAGCCACCTTCGGGGCGTAAAATTTCGATCTCTTGTATCGATGCTGCGATACTTGCGGTGACCTGAACAACCCGTTTGTCTAACGACCGTGCAAAATCATCCATAGCGCGCAGTGTTTCCAGCTTAACTGGGAAGGACGCGCCGGAAATCGGGTCTTCGTCTGTGTAGAGCTTAACGTTTGTCGCTTGCGGCGCATCAGCCCAAGTGCCCCCACCGTCTGCGACAGCCAAACGTGCCGTCTGAGTGGCACGTTTCAAGGCGCTTTCTGATATTTCAGTGGAGTGAGCGTAGCCCGCAACCTCGCCGCGCACCGCACGAAGACCGAATCCCTCAGATGCGTCGTAGCTTGCAGTTTTGAGGCGACCATCGTCAAAAACCATAGCTTCAGAACGCCGTCGTTCTAGGAATAGTTCACCGTCATCCGCCCCTGCAGTCGCTTCTCGAAGCGTTTTTAGCGCGGTTTCGCGGTCCAAACTGGTTTCAAATGGTGAGAATTGGGTGTCTGACATCTACTGCTTCCTGAGTTTTTCGGCGTTTTTGGGGCACATGTTTTGATTTGAAGCAAAAAGCGTCCGTTTGCCGCGCCTGAACATCTTTATCTTGTAGTCAGAATATGATTGTAAGCACACAGAATACAACGGGAGGCGGACGTGTTTTACACGAAAGTACTTTCACCCGGCTCAACAGTGATGACTGGATCAGGACGACACATGAAAAAGCTTCTTTCCACCTCTGGCCTTTTGGCTGCATTTGCGGCGGCACCAGCTGTTGCTCAAGAAAACCTCGAAATCATCGGCGCGCCGGTTGATGGTAAGACCGGCTTCCAGCCTGCGGCGACCTTGTTGGCACGTGAAATTCAAAGCCTCGATTATCTGCTTTTGGTGATCATCACGATCATCACTTTGTTTGTGACCGGGCTTTTGATCTGGTGCATCTACCGTTTCAACGCCAAGCGAAACCCTGTGGCCGCTACCTTCACACACCACACAACTGTCGAAGTGTTGTGGACCGTCGTGCCAATTCTAGTTTTGGTTTTCATCGGCGCATTCTCTTTGCCGATCTTGTTCAGACAGCAAGAAATCCCGCAAGCGGACGTGACAATCAAAGCCATTGGCAACCAGTGGTATTGGACGCATGAATATGTCGACCATGACTTTGCCTTTGATAGCTACATGCTTGGTTCTGACGCTACGCTCGATACATCCATCCGCCCAGAAGATGAAAACGTAACTGCGTTTGTTTTGGACGAGCACATGGAAGCCAAGCTAGCTGATGCGGGTTACTCACGTAACGAATGGCTGTTGGCGACGGACACATCGGTTGTTGTGCCTGTAAACAAAACCATCGTTGTACAAGTAACTGGCGCTGACGTGATCCACGCTTGGACCATTCCGGCATTTGGCGTGAAGCAAGACGCGGTCCCTGGTCGTTTGGCTGAGCTGTGGTTCAAAGCAGAACAAGAAGGCATCTACTTTGGTCAGTGCTCTGAGCTATGCGGCAAAGACCACGCCTACATGCCGATCACAGTAAAAGTTGTAAGCGAAGAAGCCTATGAAGCTTGGCTTAAAGGCGCAATTGACGAGTATGCAGGCACTCCGCTGCCTGTAAACGTCGCCTCTAATTAATGAGTGGGGCGGGAATTTCCCCGCCTCTCTTAGCAAATCACGTTTACCCAGATTTTGAGAGCGAGCAGTATGACCGACGCCAGCTATACCGCCCAAAGTAAAGAAACCGAGGCCTCCTTTGGTGACTACTTTGCGTTGCTCAAGCCACGGGTCATGTCGTTGGTGGTGTTCACCGCTTTTGTTGGCCTTATGGCCGCGCCTGTTTCGGTGAACCCGATCATCGGCTTTGCCTCGATCTTGTTCCTTGCAATTGGGGCAGGGGCATCTGGTGCGCTAAACATGTGGTGGGATGCGGATATCGACCGCGTCATGAAGCGGACTGTTGGCCGCCCGATTCCAGCTGGGAAAGTTCAGGCGGGCGAGGCCCTTTATCTGGGGGCTGGGCTTTCGGGTCTTGCTGTCATGATGATGGCCTTGTCGGCGAATTTCTTGGCCGCGGGGCTCTTGGCATTCACAATCTTCTTTTATGTTGTTGTCTACACAATGTGGTTAAAGCGCTCGACACCGCAGAACATCGTAATCGGTGGTGCGGCTGGCGCGTTTCCTCCGCTGATCGGCTGGGTCATCGCGACCGGATCTATGTCAATCGAAGGTTGGCTGATGTTCGCCCTGATCTTTATTTGGACCCCTCCACATTTCTGGGCTTTGGCATTGTTCATGCGCTCTGATTATGACGACGCGGGTGTTCCGATGCTGACAGTGACCCATGGCCGTCCAAGCACGCGTCGCCATATCCTTGGATACACCATTGTCCTGTTTGTTTTGGCGGTTGGTGCAGCGTTTACAAGCATTGGTGGCATCGTCTACCTGACGACGGCTGTGGTCTTGAACAGCCTCTTCCTAAAGGGCGCATACGATATTTGGCGTCGCGATGAGGCTGATTCTGAATCAGATGACTTCGCGGTCGAGCGCAAATTCTTCAAGCTTTCACTGCTATACCTCTTCCTGCACTTCGGTGCGATCCTTGCTGAGGCGCTGCTGCGCCCTTGGGGATTGGGTGGCTGGTCATGAGCATCAAAGCTGAACACGAGATTCATCAGCGCCGCAAGGGACGCAATGTTGGCGTTGGCGTGCTGTTGGCCGGATTTGTGGTGCTTGTCATGGCCCTGACCTTTGCAAAGGTCGCGAGCGGCGATTTCGAACTGCCCAGAGCAAATGAGATCAGCCAATGAGCAAGCTTACCGGTCCTCAAAAAACAGTAACCCAAACGGTTTCACTTGTTGTGGTGATGGGCGCGTTGGCTTGGGCATCGGTTCCATTTTACGACTGGTTCTGCCGAGTAACTGGATTTGGCGGCACGACCGGCATTTCAACCGTCGCGTCAGATGAGATCTTAGAGCAAACGATCAAGGTGCGCTTTGATGGCTCGCTCAATAGCGGTATGCGCTGGGATTTCAAACCTGAGGTCCGCGAGATGGAAATCCGCATCGGCGAAACTGGATTGGCGTTCTATGAGGCGCATAATCCAACGGATAAGCCAATCGCAGGGCAGGCCAGCTACAACGTGACGCCATACCAAGCGGGTTACTTCTTTAACAAAATCGACTGTTTCTGCTTTGAGGAACAGGTTCTACAACCCGGTGAAACGGTTATGATGCCAGTGAGCTTCTACGTTGATCCAGAAATAGTGGCGGATCGTGACGCAAAATACGTGCACACCATCACACTAAGCTATACATTCTACGAAATTGATTTGCCCGAAGGCTACGCAGCCCTTGAGCAAACCAGCGACACTAACTTGAACTAGGGGACGCTTCATGGCCCACGCAAAAAATCACGACTATCACATTCTGCCCCCATCCATTGAGCCGCTTCTCGCCTCAGTTTCTGCTTTTGCTATGCTCT
Source organism: Ascidiaceihabitans sp. (assembly GCA_023301665.1). Classification (GTDB taxonomy): domain Bacteria; phylum Pseudomonadota; class Alphaproteobacteria; order Rhodobacterales; family Rhodobacteraceae; genus Ascidiaceihabitans. The sequence goes on along the minus strand of JALZUL010000124.1, from coordinate 2,101 downwards.
TTGGTGCAGTGCTTTGGATGCACGATTCAGGCCCATGGCTGTTTCTGATCGGCTTTGTAGCTGTTTTATACGTTATGTTCGCTTGGTGGTCTCGTGTTGTAGATGAATCGCATGTTGGCGATCACACAAAAGTTGTCCAGATCGGCCTGCGTTATGGTGTGATCTTGTTCATCACCTCCGAGGTTATGTTCTTTGCCGCATGGTTCTGGTCTTTCTTCAAGCATGCAATCTACCCAATGGAAGAGTATGCAGGCACCGAATACGTCGCACCAGAGATCTATCCGGTTGACGCGCTTCACTTGCCTTTGATCAACACATTGATCTTGTTGCTATCGGGTTGCGCAGTAACATGGGCGCACCACGCTTTGGTTCACGAAAACAACCGCAAAGACCTGATCACAGGCCTGTCGATCTCTATCATTCTTGGCGTCGCATTCACGGGCCTTCAGGCCTATGAATATGCGCACTTGCTGCACGAAGGTTGGGAATTCGGCGGAGATGAGTTCTATTCCAACTTCTTCATGGCAACAGGCTTCCACGGCTTCCACGTTTTGATCGGTACGATCTTTCTAACAGTTTGCTTGATCCGTGCATTGAAAGGCCATTTCACGCCTGAGCGTCACTTGGGTTTTGAAGCGGCAGCTTGGTACTGGCACTTTGTTGACGTGGTATGGTTGTTCCTATTCTTCGCTGTGTACCTTTGGGGTCTTTAAGACAGCTGGTGTCGGTTGCAACTCGACGCTAAATGACTATTACAACAAGGCGCGCGGGATCACCCGTGCGCCTTTCTCTTTTTCGCAATGAGGGCGGAATGAAACGCATCATATTCTTTGTGGTTTTCGGACTGGGTGGGGCGGCGATCCTGATCAGCCTATGTGTTTGGCAAATGCAACGCCTCTCATGGAAACAAGGAATCATTGCACAAATCCAAGAGCGGATTGTGCAGGCACCAACCGCACTTCCGATTGCGCCAGACCCCATCGATGATAAATATCTAGTTGTCGAACTCGAAGGCACCATCAAACCCGAAGTGCTTCGCGTTCTTGTTTCGCAAAAATCAGCTGGCGCCGGCTACCGTTTGATCAGCCCGTTTGTTTCTGACGGACGCACCATACTTTTGGATCGCGGATTTATTTCGGTAAATGATAAACTGCCTGAGCCATCTGCATTGGAAAACAACACTCTCGTTTCTGGCAACCTGCATTGGCCAGATGAAACAGACGGCTACACACCTGACCCGGACATTGCCAAGAACATTTGGTTCGCCCGCGATGTCGAAAAGATGGCGGCTCAGCTTGGCACCGAACCTGTGATGGTGGTTTTGCGCGAAAGCTCTGCGTTAGATGCCAAAGTTACACCATTGCCCGTAGACACCAGCCGCATTCCAAACGATCATCTGCAATACGCGATCACTTGGGCCCTGTTGGCTTTGATATGGGCTGCGATGACGACCTACTTCTTGTTGCGCTCAAAACGCGACATTCCTGAAACCTGATTAGAGTACACGAACGTGAAATATATCTCGACACGAGGACAAGCCCCGGAACTTACCTTTGAAGAGGCCATGCTAACAGGTTTGGCCCGCGACGGCGGCCTTTACGTCCCTGAAACGATCCCTCAACTCAGCGCAGCTGACATCAAAGCGATGGCTGGCAAAAGCTATGAAGAGATCGCCTTTCAAGTGATGCGCCCTTTTGTTGGCGATACGTTCAGCGACGAAGAATTCAAGGCAATCATCCAACGTGCCTATGCAGGTTTTGGCCATGCAGCACGCGCGCCTTTGGTGCAATTGGATCAAGGGCATTTCCTGCTGGAATTGTTCCATGGCCCGACCTTGGCGTTCAAAGACTTTGCAATGCAGCTTATTGGGCAAATGTTCCAAACCGCATTGGGCCGCAAGGGCGAGCGCGTTACGATCGTGGGAGCCACATCAGGGGACACGGGATCGGCAGCCATTGAGGCGTTTCGCGGTTTGGATAATGTGGATGTGTTCATCCTCTATCCGCATGGTCGGATCTCCGAGGTGCAGCGCCGCCAAATGACCACCCCAACCGAAAGCAACGTGCACGCGCTGGCCATGGATGGTGATTTTGACGACTGT
>JALZUL010000123.1 GCA_023301665.1 Ascidiaceihabitans sp. | reverse complement strand
GCCTGAAGGCTACGATATGAGGGGTGGAACACCCCTTGAACACTTGCGCCCGCTTGCGAAGGGTTCCACATCCGCAAAACTGTATTGATGCAAGAGCGCAGTCCAAAAACAGCCCGCAAAGACAGCAAATCAAAGGCCTCTGGGCACAGATCCTCAAGCTTGTCGTAACGCACATCTGGGCCGATCATATCCAATGCATCCCGCACTGAAGCCACTGATGCTTGATAGCCGTTCAAACCATGAATAGAAACGCTGTATCCCGCCTGCGCAACCAATCGCGCCGACAACAAAAACAACGGTGCACCACGGCTTCTCCCAGCTGCATAACATGGCCAATCGAGATCCGCGCGTGGTAATTTACCCGTGACATGCGCGCGAAGAGCCGCCGTAAAACCTGCAATTTCATCCGCCGTTTCACCGCGCAAACGCAGCACCATCAAAAGCGCACCAACCGCTTCAGGTTGGGCGTTGCCCGACAAAATAATGGACATCGCATCTTGCGCTTCTTCGAGCGTCAAAGGTCGCGCGCGTCCTTGGCCACGAGCGATGATCTTGGTGTAGGGCGTGAGGCTCATTCAGCGGCGATCGGTTGAATATCGTCCAGCAACAAATCCGCAAGCTCCGGCTTGCATGATCCGCAATTTGTACCCGCGCAGGTTTTCGCGCCAAGTGCCGCAATGCTGCTAGCACCGTTTTGGATTGCTTCAATTAGTGTGTTTCGACCAACACCAAAGCATGCACATACGGTTGGGCCAGGATCAGGCTGATCACCAATCGGACGTCCAGCAAGTGCGAGCAAAGGTGATGTATCCGTTCCAATCTGCGCAATCGCAGTTGTTCGCGACAACACGACAGGTTCAGGGCTCGCAAAGAACAACGCCGACAAGATGCCGTCGATACTAAGCGCGATACGTGTGAAACCCGTTGCTGCATCGGTATGTTCAGCGACCGTTGCGTTCTTTAGCCCTGTGAGTTGATTGACAAAAGCCTCCCAACTCGTAGGTGCTGCTGTTCCCGCCATTTCCATTTGCCACCCTGTCGCTGTCCGTGCGGTGGCAGCGTAAGGCGTATCAGGAGTTGGTTCAACTGAGGTCACGAGAAATCCATACCATTTCGCCTCAAAAACTTTGGCCGAGACACTTGTGGATTTCAATGCTGGTTGCCCAGAATACGGATCATTGCGTGGGTTCGTAACGCTATTGATTGTGCCCCCACGCGCAGTTTGGCGTGTCCAGTGCATTGGCGCAAAGCACTCACCCTTGGCGACACGGTCACTCACGAGGGCACGCAGAATGGCTTTGCCCTGCTGTTGGCTGCTCAGCTCCACCAGATCACCAGCAATGATCTTCATGCTTTGGGCATCTTTGGGATGCAGCTCAAGGAACGGTTCAGCAAGATGAGAACCCAGCTTTGCCGATTTGCCAGTGCGCGTCATCGTGTGCCACTGATCGCGATTGCGACCTGTGTTCAATGTTAGCCCGTTTTGGATGGGCGCAGGCGGTGTGATCGGGTACATTTTGGCCTTACCATCTGCGTGGTAAAACTGACCATCTGCAAAGAAACGGCGGTTGTTTTGAGGCCATTGCGTTGGCACCATCGTCGCATAATCCACGTCGGCCAAAACACTAAGATCAAGATCGCGGCCAAAATGACGAACCGCTGTATCTAAGCCAAGGTACTCTGCGAAAACATCGCTCGCAGTTTCATAGTTAAACGCATCACCGAAGCCCATGCGCGTTGCCACATCACTGATGATCCGCCAATCTGCGCGCGCTTGACCTGGGATTGGCAAAAAGGAGCGTTGGCGCGACATCCGGCGCTCCGAATTCGTAACAACCCCTTCTTTCTCACCCCAACCAGCTGCAGGCAAAAGCACATCCGCCAAATCGCCAGTGTCGGTCCGTGCCATAATGTCGGACACAGCAACAAACGGTACATTTTTGATCGCATCCGCGACCGCGTCAGCATCCGGCATCGAGACTGCCGGATTGGTCGACATCACCCAGAGCGCTTTGATTTTTCCGCTGGCACAAGCCTCAAAAAGATCGACAGCCTTCAGGCCAGCTTTGGTACACATCGTTGGGGCGTTCCAGAACTCTTGAACCGCGCCGCGGTGATCCGCGTTTTCGATATCCAAGTGATTGGCCAGCATGTTGGCCAGACCACCCACTTCACGCCCGCCCATCGCGTTAGGCTGGCCCGTCACTGAAAACGGACCACAGCCCACTTTACCAATGCGGCCTGTCGCTAAGTGACAATTGAGGATCGCGTTCACCTTATCGGTGCCACCCTCTGATTGGTTCACCCCTTGGGAATAGACCGTGACGACCTTTTGTGTCCCGGCCCAAAGAGCGTAAAATGCATCAAGTTCTGCTTGGCTCAATCCTGTTTGCAACGGGTCTGTGGCGCGAGCTGCTTCCAAAGCCGCATCGAAACCGTTGACGTGCTCTTCGATATAGCTTTGGTCATGTGCGTTTGTCGCGATCAGGTGCGTCAACAATCCATTGAACAGTGCGGCATCTCCATCGGGACCAATGGCCAAATGAAGGTCTGTTAAATCGTTGGTCGCTGTTTTGCGTGGATCAATGTTGACCACCCGCATCTCTGGGCGCGCTTCTTTGGCCGCTGCTATGCGTTGGAATAAAACAGGATGGCACCACGCAAGGTTCGATCCCACAAGAACGATCAAATCGGCTTGTTCCAAATCCTCATAAGTGCCCGGAACAGTATCGGTACCAAACGCGCGTTTATGCCCTGCTACGGATGAGGCCATGCAAAGCCGCGAATTTGTGTCCATGTTGCCTGAACCGATGAAACCTTTCATCAGTTTGTTAGCAACATAGTAATCTTCGGTTAGCAATTGACCGGAAGCGTAAAACGCCACGCTGTCAGGTCCGTGCTCTCGTATCGCATCGCTAAAATTCTTAGCGACTAGATCAAGGGCGTCGTCCCATGTGGCGTCTTTTTTGTTGATTTGCGGAGAAAGAAGACGACCATCAAGGTTGATCGTGTCCCCCAACGCAGAACCTTTCGAGCACAACCGCCCATAATTTGCGGGATGTTCTGGGTCACCTTTGATCGTGCCATCGGCTCCGGCCAAAACCCCACACCCAACACCGCAGTATGGGCAAGTTGTGCACGTTAAGCTCATGCCGCGCTCCGCGCCCGCAAGACTTCACCATCCAATAAGATGCGCCCGTCTTTGACTTGTGCAGGATAGGTGCCAACTTGGCCTTCATCCTGCCCTTGCGCCATGCCAGTCTCAAGCGAGATGACCCAGTTGTGCAAGGGGCATGTCACGGCCTTGCCATGAACAATACCTTCGGACAGAGGGCCCGCTTTATGAGGGCATGCATCATCAATGGCAAAAACCTCGTTTTCACCAGTTCTGAAAATGGCGACACATCCAAGGGCCGTTTTTACGACGCGTGCGCCACGTACGGGCACCTCATCCAATGCAGCAATATCGATCCAATCGGTCATTCTGCGGCCTCCCTTGAAAGGTTTGCAAGTGGGCGGTAGGTCTCTGGCTTGTTTGCAACATGCTCAGACCACGGGTCTTTACGGTAGATGCTTTGGCTCAGCTCAAAACGCTCAACCAACTCGGCGCGCATGTTCTGATCTTCGACCTGCTCGGTGATCCAATCTAGACCAACTTTACCCATCCATTTGTAAATACGATCAAGGTACTTAGCGTTCTCGCGGTAAAGCTGCGTGACCGCTTGGATAACTGCCATTGCCTCTTCTTCGGTCGGCACCTGAATCATCAATTCAGTTTCGCGCACGTCCATACCCGCGGCTCCACCGATACTGATCTGATAGCCACTATCAACGCAGATTATCCCGATATCTTTACAGGTCGCTTCTGCACAGTTGCGTGGGCAACCAGACACACCAAGCTTCAGCTTATGTGGCGTCCAAGAACCCCACAGTTCTTTCTCGAGCTTGATGCCCAAACCAGTGCTGTCTTGCGTGCCAAAACGGCAGTGATCTGTACCAACGCAAGTTTTAACCGTACGCAAACCTTTAGAATAGGCGTGGCCAGAGACCATGCCAGCAGCGTTCAAATCCGCCCAGATATCAGGCAAGTCTTCGCCTTTCACACCCAGCAAATCGATACGCTGGCCGCCGGTTACTTTCACCGTTGGTACCATGTATTTATCAGCAGCATCCGCAATCGCGCGCAGCTCATCCGGTGTGGTGATCCCACCCCACATCCGTGGAACGACACTAAAGGTTCCGTCTTTTTGGATGTTGGCGTGTTTGCGTTCATTAATGAAACGGCTTTGTGGATCGTCTTTGTATTCCAGTGGCCAATCGGCGAGTAGATAAAAGTTCAAAGCCGGACGGCAGATGTGACACCCACAAGAGGTCTTCCAACCACATTCCTGCCAAACCGCAGGCATCGATGTCAGCTTTTGCGACTTGATCATGCGCCGCACATCTTCGTGGGTCATATCGGTACAACCACAAACAGATTGTGCTGCAGGGATGACGAACTCATCGCCCAATGTGACGGCTAGAACCTGTTCCACCAAACCTGTGCATGTCCCGCAAGACGCTGACGCTTTGGTTGTAACACGCAGGCCTGCCAAATCGGTTGATCCCGCAGCAATCGCATCTTCAATTTGACCTTTGCTAATGCCGTTACACCCACAGATTTCCGCGTCACGCGGTAAGGCTGCAACGGCTGCCAACGGGTCCGAGGGGGCACCCCCTTGGAAAGCTGGGCCAAAGATCAATGTTTCGCGCATATCTGAGATATCGGTCTTGTCTTTGATCAGACCAAAGAACCAATTGCTGTCCGCAGTATCACCGTACATGACGGCACCAACGACAACATTGTCTTGAAGAACCAAGCGACGGTAGACGCCGCGTGCCGGATCACGGAACACGATGTCTTCGCGCCCTTCCCCTTCGGCAAAATCACCCGCCGAGAACAGATCACAGCCCGTTACTTTTAGCTTGGTGCTCAGCTCTTTTTGAACAAACGCAGCCTCTTCGGAAAGCAATGTGCTCGCCGCGACTTTGGCTTGGTCATAAAGCGGCGCAACAAGGCCAAAGATCGCGCCGTCGTGCTCAACACATTCGCCAACGGCTAGGATGTTGTCGTCAGAAGTGCGCATTTGGTCATCCACGTGGATGCCTTTGCCAACGGCCAATCCGGCCTCTTGTGCGAGCCAGACATTTGGACGAATGCCAACCGCCATAACCAGCAGGTCACACGGCAATTCAGTTCCGTCGTCCAAGAGTAGAGCTTTAACTTTGCCATTCTCACCAAGGATCTCTTTGGAGTTCGCAGAGCACTTAACAGTAATGCCTTTGTCGACCAAAGCCTTGCGCAATAGATACCCTGCAGCTTCATCCAACTGACGTTCCATCAAGTGGCCCATGATGTGGATCACTGTGACATCAACGCCGCGCGCGGCCATACCAGCAGCAGCTTCAAGACCAAGCAAACCACCACCGATAACAACAACTTTGTTATCCGCGCCCATGCCCATCATCAATTCGGTGTCTTCAAGATCGCGGTACGCAATCACACCATCAAGGTCATGACCAGGCAATGGAATGATGAACGGATTAGACCCGGTGCCAAAAACCAGCTTGTCATAGCTCAGCGTCTCGTCGCCGATGCTGATCGTCTTTGCCGACCGGTCAACACCAGTCACACGCGCGCCAAAACGGCAAGTGACTCCGTTTTGCTCGTACCACGCTTCGTCATGCGTCACGATCTCTTCATAAGTTTTCTCACCAGACAGAACCGGCGAAAGCATAATGCGGTTGTAGTTGCCGCGTGGCTCGCCGTTGATCAGGGTGATATCGTAGGCTTCTGGCGCTTGTTCCACCAGATTTTCCAACATACGGCCTGTGGCCATACCTGCGCCGATGACGATTAATTTCTCGGTCATATTTTTACTCCGCCGCTATTGTCTTAGGGGCCGGCTTGGCCGTTTTCGAAGTGTTGCCGTGCTCATATTCTTCTAGGAAATCGAGCACTTCTTGCCGGTAGGTATAATAATCAGGATGCTCAAGGAGCGCCTTGCGTGTCCGTGGGCGTGGCAATTTCACATCTGTGATTTTACCGATTGTCGCTTGAGGACCGTTGGTCATCATCACAACGCGGTCCGCGAGCAAGATCGCCTCATCCACGTCATGTGTCACACAAATTGCAGTCACTTTGGTACGTGACCAAACTTCCATCAGCACTTCTTGCAATTCCCAACGCGTTAAGCTGTCAAGCATGCCGAAAGGTTCATCCAACAACAAAAGTTTAGGTGACAAAGCAAAGGCACGGGCGATCCCCACACGTTGCTTCATACCGTTGGACATAGAGTCGGCATTTTTGTCCATGCTATCTGCCAAACCAACGCGCTCAAGATAGTATTCAACCACATCTGTGCGCTCAGCTTGCGACGCCTTTGGGTAAACCTTATCAACACCAATAGCCACGTTCTCTTTGGCGCTTAGCCACGGGAACAAGTTTGGTGATTGAAACACAACTGCGCGTTCAGGATCTGCCCCTTCGATGTTCCAACCATCCAAACGAATAGCACCTTTGGAAATCGGGTTCAGGCCAGC
>JALZUL010000122.1 GCA_023301665.1 Ascidiaceihabitans sp. | reverse complement strand
GTCATCACGGCACGGGTTAGACGCCAATTGCCCAACACCCCCGACCGCCCGCCATAAACTTCGGCAATCCGGCGGATCATGCGCAAGTTTGCAGTAAGGGCCGTGAAAACATCCGCCAAAGCCAAAGGCACCAATGCGGTGACAGTTGCGACTTGCCGGGCGGCGGCTTCGACTTCGGCCATGGCCAGAGCATCGAGGGGCTGCATGATCTCAACTTCGGCCACGGCCAAAAGACCAACCCCATCCATTTGATCACCTGCAAGCGCCTTAAAGCGGTCCCTGCCCCAACGGGTATCTTCGCGTCCTTTGTAAAGGGTCGTTAAGCGTGCCGACACGGCTTTGGCTTTGGGCAGGTCGTTGTTTTCCAACGCCTCTCTTGCCGATTTGCGCAAGCCGTCAATTCGCGACAGACGCCCCAATGCCGCGATCTCTTGCAGCGCCATCACAGCCAGTATTAAGACGAATAGCCCCAATAGAATGCTAATGCCGTACCCTAAGATTGGCCAACGCGTGATTAAGCCTGTCGCAAAATCCCATGCAGCAACCGAAACGACAGCGCCTAAAAGGGCAAACGCTACCCCAACGAACAACCGCCCGATGAATGATGGCTTGCGCGCCATCATTTTAGCCACCCCTTGCATCGCACGCCCTTGCGGCGGTGGGGCAATTGGATCAGGCAAAGGTGGTGCCGTGTTGACGTCGCGCTCAGGGGGCTCCGTACCCTCTAGCTTGATCAAGACCGGACCCTTGGACATTAGAATGCCTCCCTTTGCCACGTCATTTGTATATCAGGCAATTTTTCGTCATTTCCAGCACCCGATGTGCGCGTCATCTCAGCAAAACCATGTGCGGCGTAAAACTTGTTTGCGGGCGCGTTGGCTTGAAAAGACCATAACGTCAGTCGGTTCATGATGCTTTGCGCCTGCCCGAGCAACGCGGCTCCGCATCCCAAGCCACGCGCGCTTTGTTGAATGTACAAGGCCTGAATGTTCTCACCCTCACGTGCAAGGAACCCGACAAGCTGCTCTTTGTGCAACACTACGGTGACCCAGCCACGTTCTATCATCATACCGACAAAGCCAATATCTTCGGCCCGTGTATGAATGCGTGGCAACCAAAGTGTCATGTCGATAAATTCGGTCATCGCTGTTGCCGCTTTTCCCGCATCTGTCGTTCGGGCTGGGCGCAAAGTGATCATGCTCATAACTTATCGCCAATCAGAAACTGCGCTGCACGGTCAAGCCAAATATGGGGCGGCCCGTCTCCGGGTTTCAGCGTCAATCGCGCAGGCGCAAAACGCATCACTTGGTAATCTTGATCTAGCCAATTTTCTGCACCATCACGCGCCGGATTGAGCAGATGATTGGGATCTTCTGGCAAATCACCGGGGTAAAATGCCGCCTGTTCGCCCCCTTCGAGCAGCGCGCCGCGCACCACAGATAAGGGCGCACCATCGTGGGTTATCGTTTCCTCCGTTGTGGCCCTAAGTGATGCTATTGATAGAGCGGCGGTTTGTGCCCCTGCAAATCGGGCGCGATCACGGGCATCGCGGGTCAAAGCCTCCATAATCGCAGTCAGTCGTGGATGCTGGACATGGTGAATATGGTCAGCCTTGGTGGCTGCAAACAAGATTTTTTCAACCCGTTTTCCCATCAAAAGCCGTGTCAGAAACGCGTTTTTTCCCGGACGGAATGAGGACAGGATTTCCGACATGGCACCGCGCATATCGTCGACGGCCTGTGGGCCACTATTGATCGCCCCGAGCGCATCAACCAAAACCACTTGGCGATCAATGCGACTAAAGTGATCCCGAAAGAACGGTTTTACAACCCGCGACTTGTAAGCTTCAAATCTGCGTTCCATCTCTCTTATCAAAGACTTGCGCGGCATTCCTGAGGTTTCAGGCAAAGGTGCAAATGTCAAAACCGGAGAGCCTGCCAAATCACCGGGCAATAGAAAACGGCCCGGCGTGCAGTCGTAAAACCCGTCGTCGCGCGCGGCATTTAGGTAGGTTGCAAATTCGGCGGCAAGCGCTTGTGCGACCGGTTCATCCAATTTGGCCTGTGCATCGGTTTGTTCAACCAACTGCAAAAACGCGCTCGCCTGTGGGCGGTTTTTGATCCGCTCCAAAACCTGCGCACTCCACTGCGCGTAGCTTAGATCCAGCAATGCCAAATCTAACAGCCACTCCCCAGGGTAATCCACGATATCCAGATGGACTGTACGCGGTCCTTGCAGCCCCGACAGCAACCCATTGGGACGCACCTTGAGGGATATTCGCAACTCGCTGATCGCCCGTGTGCTGTCAGGCCAACTTGGTGTTTTTGAGGTCAGCGCGCCAAGGTGCGCCTCGTAATCAAAGCGCGGAACCGTGTCATCGGGCTGGGGTTGCAAAAAAGCTGCCTCGATCCGCCCTTCTGACGCCGCAAGCAAATGAGGCATCCGCCCTTGATCTAACAGATTGGCAACCAATGATGTGATAAACACTGTTTTGCCAGAGCGCGCCAAACCAGTCACACCCAAACGGATTACAGGTTCAAAGAACGTCTCGGACACTGTGTCTTGCACCGTTTCGACGCTGCGCAACACCCCATCCGCAATTGCTGATATTACCACGTTTTTGTCCCACTCACCTTTGCGTGTACCCAACATAGGGAGGCGCAGGGGATTGCCCAAGTCAAAAAGCCACGCTAGGGATCGCAAATGCCTAGATATGCCTTAAAAATCGAATACCACGGTCAGCCTTATTCAGGGTGGCAACGCCAAAATGACCGCCCTTCGATCCAAGGTGAGATTGAAGCCGCGTTGGCAAAGCTGGAACCACGCGCTCACACGATCTCTGCGGCGGGGCGCACCGATGCTGGTGTGCATGCGCTTGCGCAGGTCGCCCATTGTGAACTGGAAAAGGTATGGAACCCCTTCCGCCTGTCAGAAGCGCTGAATTTCCATCTAAAACCCGCGCCGGTTTCGATTATTGATTGCGCCGCGGTTGATGATGATTGGCACGCCCGCTTCACAGCCCTTGAGCGTCAGTATTTCTTTCGCTTGCTTGTGCGTCGTGCCCCCTGTGGGCATCAAGCTGGGCTGGTGTGGCAGGTGCAGAACCCACTTGATATCGATGCCATGCGCGAAGGGGCAGCCCATCTGATTGGACGGCACGATTTCACCACCTTCCGCTCAAGCATTTGCCAAGCAAAAAGCCCGGTAAAAAACCTAGATGTCTTGGATATCGAGCAGGTTCAAACCCGTTGGGGCACAGAGGTACAGTTTCATGTTCACGCCCGTTCGTTCCTTCACAATCAGGTGCGCAGCTTTGTTGGGACATTGGAGCGCGTTGGTGCAGGCACATGGTCACCAGATCGCGTGAAAGAAGCCCTCGAGGCACGCGCGCGTGACGCATGCGGTCCGGTTTCTCCGCCGCGTGGTCTATATCTTGAACACGTGGTTTACCCGACCGATCCGTTTGCTGACAGTAAGGCGACTGAACCGACGCCCAATGAGGCGGTCTAAAACTCGAGCAGGCGTACTTTTTTGCGTTGCCGCATTTGGTGGGCCGTTACACCGTATTCACTGCGCAACGCCGCTGACATCGTGCTGGTTGATCCAAAGCCCGAGGCCAATGCCACCTCGACTAAGGGCAGCAATGTTTCTTCAACCAAAGAGCGCGCGTGTTTGATCCGCAGGACTTTGTAAAACCGCGCCGGAGATTCATCAAAGACATCCCGAAAGACCCGTTCAAGCTGTCTGGTCGAAACGCTCGCCTGTTTGGTGATATCCGTCATTGGCAACGGTTCAGATATGTTGTTTTCCATGATGCTAATCACATCACGAATGCGATGATCAAACAGGCTTGCACTGTCCGAGATTTTTTTGGGTTGCTCGGCTGTGTTTTTGCGCAGCGTGTTCAATACCAACCGATGCCCCAATTCGGCAACAGTTGGGGCCGTCAGGTAAGGTGCCAAGAGACCAATAATCAGATCCGTCGTCGCACCAACACCGGCCGCGGTTATGACCCCGCTCGAATTTTCCGACAATCGAGACGACAGATTGGGATAATAGCCAATTTCACTGAGCATCTCGATATCGCGCCAATGGGTGGTTACCCGTCCCTCCAAACGCTGCGAAGATTTAATGTAGGCCGTCGCGGCATCTGACAACAACACGACACTCAAGCCTTTACGTTGCATGGCGCGCAACCGCGCCAGCCAAGCCGTCGGATCTATCTGCGTTCCCCCAATCACGATCATTACGTCTGAAAAGCCATAATCGGGGATAGCCGGCTCCGCCCGCACAATTAGGTCATTTGCAGACGACACCATACCCGGATTATTGGACGTAAACCGCCAGCTGAAAGGCGCATCTGGATGGATTGCATTTGCCAACGATAATGTGCGGGTGATCCCACTAAGCTCAAATTCATCGAAACCCGTTTCAACAAACAACTCAAATATGAGCCCTGCCTCCCCCAAAGGGGTCTGCACGGTTTGATCTGCTTCATTTATGATCTTAGGACACTGAGACAATTGAGGACTCTTTGGCGGTTTCATTCTTCCATATAGTCGATAATACGGCATGCGCAAATCAACCTAAAGGAAAAAATATTTCCCGTCAGTAATTTTTTCATTCCTCAACATCATTGGCACAA
>JALZUL010000121.1 GCA_023301665.1 Ascidiaceihabitans sp. | reverse complement strand
CATCTGGTCGGCTTTGGGGTCATTGCCTTTCTTTTTGAACCCGCCCCAAGTCAGCGTGCCCGCAATGGTCTTCACCGTTTGGAACACGGCAATCACACCATGGAAGATCGCTCCGACGGCAAACATCGCGGCAAAAAGGATCAACCAGTCGATGCCGATCCCGTAACCTTGCCAGCAAAACCACCCGAGCCAGCCGCAGCATGACGCCCGCAAAAAGCGCCCGTTGATGCGGCAGATCTTTTCCCACGCAGAGACCTCCGACATCAGTTGGCCCCCACAACATCTACAACCCTAACGCTTGCCTTAGGTGACGCGCTAGCCGTCGCTGTGATGGAGCTGCGCGGGTTCAATTCCGATGACTTTTTAAAATTCCACCCCGGTGGAAAGCTCGGTGCGCAACTCGCCCGAGTGTCCGACCTGATGCACGAGGGTGACGCCCTTCCCTTGGTCGCAGGCGACATGCCGATGAGCGATGTGCTGATCACCATGACCTCCAAAGGGTTCGGCATTGCGGCCACAACCCGCGAAGATGGACGTTTAAACGGCGTGATCACCGACGGGGATTTACGGCGCAACATGGATGATTTGATGAGCATGAAGGCTGGCGAAATCGCCAACCCTTCACCAATCACAGTCACACCCGACCTTTTTGCAGCGCAGGCTTTAGCCCTGATGAACGACCGTAAAATCGGCGCGCTGATGGTCATCGACCACACCAACAAACCTGTTGGTGTCTTGCAAATCCACGACCTTTTGCGCGCAGGCGTCGCTTAAGCGTTTTCGCTTAAGTACTTCATGATCGCAGGGCGCACAGACATTTCACCACGGTGACGGGCGTCAAAGATCACCTTGCGCACATCTTGCAGGTTAGAACGACGCAACAAGCTTTTGATCGGCCCAACCGAGGCCGGGCGCATCGAAAGACTGCGCAACCCAATCGCGGCAAAGCACAGCGCCTCAACAGGTCGACCCGCATCTTCGCCACAGAATGAAACTGGCGTATCCGTCTCAACACAACGCTCTACAATCTGCTCCAAAAAGCTCAAAAAGCTCACATTCAGCGTATCATAACGCTTACGCACCCGCTCGTTTTCACGGTCTGCAGCAAAGAAAAACTGTTTAAGATCGTTGCCACCGATGGACAAGAAATCAACCTCTTGAAAGAATTTACGCGGCGCAAAGCCAAGGCTCGGCGTCTCGAGCATCGCGCCAATCTTCACAGTTTCCGGCAGAACGTGACCCAGCTTGGCTTCGCGTGCCAACGTGCGGTCCATCTCAGCGCGGGCCAAAGTGTACTCTTCGTATTGCGCAACAAATGGGAACATCACCGTCAAAGGTCGGCCATTGGCCGCACGGATCAAAGCCTGCAACTGCATGCGCATCACACCGGGTTTATCCAAACCAACGCGGATCGCACGCCAGCCCAAAGCAGGGTTCGGCTCATCATTGGGCTTCATGTAAGGCAGTACCTTATCCGACCCGATATCAAGCGTGCGAAACACAACAGGCTTGCCCTGCGCCGCATCCAAAACCCGCGTATAAAGCGCACTCAATTCTGAGCGCTTAGGCATTTGTGAGCGCACAAGAAACTGCAACTCGGTGCGAAACAGGCCCACACCTTCGGCACCAGAGTTCTCAAGCGATGGCAAATCCGCCATCAAGCCTGCATTCATATGCAACTGAATGGTCGTACCACACAGCGTCTCAGCTGGTTTATCGCGGATCGACGCATAGCGTTGCTGCGCCTCGGCCTCCATCGCGATTTTGTCGCGAAAGGCGGACACAACCGTTTCATCTGGGCGCAGGTGCACAAGCCCCTGTTCGCCGTCAACCATCACATGATCACCGTTCAGTGCTTCGGTTGTGATCTTATCAACATGCACAATCAACGGGATCGCCAAAGCCCGCGCAACGATTGCCGCGTGGCTCCCCACGGATCCCTTTTCAAGGATGATACCCTTCAGGGCACGACCATATTCAAGCAATTCAGCAGGCCCGATGTTGCTGGCAACCAGAATTGGATCAATCGGCATTTCCGCGCCAGTGTCTTTGCCTTGCCCTGTCAAAATACGCAACAAGCGGTTGGAAAGGTCATCCAGATCGCTCAAACGCTCGCGCAAGTAATTGTCTGTCACCTGTTCCATACGCGCACGCGCGATGGACTGCTCTTTATCTACAGCCGCCTCAGCGCTTAAGCCCCGACCGATGTCTTCTTGCATCCGGCGCATCCAACCCTTTGAGTTGGCAAACATCCGGTAGGCCTCAAGCACTTGGCGTTGTTCGCCATCGCCGGCCATTTCCATCATTTTATCAACGCCAACCCGCAGCTCTTCAACCGCAGTGCTCAAACGCTCAAGCTCGCGGTGGGGATCATCCGCAACCGGATTGGTCACAACAACGCGCGGTTCGTGCAGCCAAATGTGGCCCTCAGCAACCCCCTCTTGAGCGATCGTGCCGCGCAGCAAAGCGGGTTGCGAATGAAGCGCAGACATCGCCGCACCCTCACCCACAAAGGCACCAAGCTCTGTCATTTCAGCCAAGACCATCGCAACAACTTCTAAAGCGTAGATCTCGTCAGCAGAAAACTCGCGGGCATCTTTGGACTGAACAACCAAAACGCCCAGCGCTGACCCCAAGCGTTGCACAGGAATCCCAAGAAAAGAGGAGTAAATTTCCTCACCCGTTTCAGGCATGTAACGGAAACCAGCCTGACTGGGTGCATCAGGCGTATTGATCACATGACGCTTGCTCGCAACACGCCCAACCAAACCTTCGCCAAGCTTCATGCGCGTCTGGTGGACAGATTCGGCGTTCAACCCTTCGGTTGCGCACAGCTCAAGTGTTTCGGAATCGCGAAACAGATAGATCGAGCACACTTCGGTGCCGATACTATCCGCAATCAGATGGGTGATCTTATTCAGACGTTCCTGACCAGGATCGTCACTCGCCATGGCGTCGCGTAGGCGACCCAATAACTTACGGCTTTCAGTCTCTTTACGTTCGGCCATTCTGGCTTTCGTCCCTTAACATTGGACGCCAAGGCACCCAACGTGGGGCTTAGGCGACTTTGTCCAATTCAAACGCATCATGCAGAGCTTGAACAGCAAGTTCCATGTATTTCCGCTCAATCAACACAGAAATCTTAATTTCTGATGTTGTGATGACTTTGAGGTTGATACCCTCTTTGCTCATCACTTGGAACATCTTTGCAGCAACACCTGTATGTGAGCGCATTCCGATGCCCACAACCGACACTTTTGCAACTTCTGTGTCCGCAATCAGTTCTGCAAAATTGATCGTGCCAGCCGCTTTGGTTTCAGCCATTGCAGCTTCGGCGCGCGCCACCTGATCCATCGGGCAACTAAAGGTCATGTCTGTGCGGCCCTCTTCCGAGATATTCTGCACAATCATATCGACATTCACGCCCGCATCGCTGAGCGCTGTAAAGATCAACGCCGCAATACCTGGGCGATCAGCGACCGACACAAGCGTCATCTTGGCCTCATCACGGCTAAAGGCCACTCCGGCGACAACATTGCTTTCCATGATTTCTTCCTCCGCGCAGACCAGCGTACCAGCCTCATCCGATTGCTCTTCAAAACTGCTCAAAACCCGCAGCTTAACTTTGTAACGCATTGCCAGCTCAACAGAACGGGTCTGCAACACTTTAGCCCCAAGCGAGGCCAGTTCTAACATTTCTTCAAACGAGATACGATCCAGCTTGCGCGCCTTTGGGCTCACACGTGGGTCAGTGGTGTAGATACCATCAACGTCAGTATAGATATCGCAACGCTCAGCGCCAAAGGCCGCAGCAAACGCCACAGCCGTGGTATCAGAGCCACCGCGACCCAGTGTCGTGATACGCCCTTCAGGGGAAACACCCTGAAAGCCAGCCACAACAGCCACGCGCATACCGCTACCAAAGCTTGTATCTATATTATCCGTCGGGATAGCCTCGATACGCCCCGCTGCATGAGCGGAGTTGGTTTGAAGCGGCACTTGCCACCCCTGCCAAGAGCGCGCAGGCACGTCCATCTCTTGCAACGTCAACGCCATAAGACCCGCCGTTACGTTCTCACCAGACGACACAACCGCATCATATTCACGCGCGTCATACATCGGCGATGTCTCATTAACCCAGCCAACCATCTCATTGGTTTTACCAGACATTGCAGAGACAATGACGATCACGTCATAGCCTTTAGCCACTTCAACACCAACGCGCTTTGCTGCGCGTTTGATCCGATCCAAAGTGGCAACCGATGTGCCACCAAATTTCATCACCAGAACAGGCATGAAAACCTCTCGCTCTTAAATTCACGCGGGGTTTACGCGCTGACGCACGCAGGCACAAGGCACATCAATGTATCGTTACTTAGACAACACAGGATCAATACGCGTGCGCGCGACCATCCCAAGTTTCAAAACATCCTGTCGTCTCTAAATCCAAGGCCTCAAAGCGCTGCGCCAAACCTTGGACAGAGGTTTCAACCGATATATCAGCTTCACCGCCGCCCATATCCGTTTGCACCCAGCCGGGATGATAAATGCCGACAGCAATGCCTTCATCACGCAGATCCGCCGACAGGTTGCGCCCCAAATTCAAAACCGCAGCCTTTGAAGCGCGGTAAATATAACTGCCTCCGGGGGCACGCGTATGCGAAGCCATCTGACTGGAAATTATCGCAATCTTCGGGGCTTTCGATAACCGCAACATCGGCAACAACGATTGAACGCTCAAAAATACGCCCGTTACATTCGCTGCAAAAGAGGCGGCCCACATGTCGGCATTGTACCCATCTGCCAATTGCTCAGACCGATCCAAATAAACGCCCGCGTTGCACACCAACAAATCTATTGGCGCACCCGCAAGGGTTTCGGCCATCGCCCTATGATCATCGGGCCTTGTCACATCAAGCTCGACATCAGCCGCAATGGATCGCCCTGTCCCAGTGACCTTGTGACTGGCATTGCGATAAAGATCAGCAAGGCTGGCACCGATACCACGGCTCGCGCCGGTAATTACAACATGCATGGAATCAATTTGTGCTTTCCTTGGGAATAAACGGAAGCGGCAAAACAGAAACCCCATCTTCAATCAACGCTTTGGCTTCTTCAACTTTAGCAGTGCCATAAATAGAGCGCTCAGGCGCATCACCCAAATGCATCGCGCGGGCTTCTTTGGCGAAATTGCCGCCCACATAATCCGAATTTTTCTCGACCTCTTTGCGTAACTTAAGCAAGGCGGCCTCTGCCTCACTGCCCGGCTGGCTCAGGGCCACAGACCCCGAAGCAGACCCCGAAGCAGATCTGGCGGTAGGCGCGTCGGCCGTCTCGTCGGCAGGCTCTGGCGTATCTTGAGCCTGGGCATTTCGCGCAGGACGCACACGCGGGGCCATCAGTGACTTTCTCACGTCCTGACTGCCACACACCGCACAGCTCAAATGACCGGCTGACAGCAAGGTCGCAAAAGCATCCCCTGACGAGAACCAGCTTTCGAAACTGTGATCTTGATCGCATTTCAACGTAAACTTGATCATCTTGCTCAGAGGGTCCTTTGCGCAGTGACGTACTTGGGGCAAATCGCCCCGAATGGCAAAAATTGTTAAACGGTCTCGGTGCGAAAAAAACCGTCAAAGACGATCAGAACACGCAGCCTGCACAACGTCAAACAAGATGTGTTGCTCTTACGCCCAATTCGCTCTCAATACTGCGTTATTTAGAGATTTTTCGCGGATCGAAATCACGTAAAATCCGTGACAATTCAGGCTCATCTACCAACTTGGCAGCTTTCTTACGCCCAACCCACTTCAAAACACGTTCTCCCGCCTCGGGAAACTCTTTGGACAAAGACTTAACTTTCACCGCGTAAACCACCGCAACACAAGGAAAGTCTGGCCCAGACTCTTGCACCTTTTGATAGGAATACAGCCCCAATGGGGCCGAAACCGCCTTGCCAATAACTCCGGCCTCTTCCCAGGCTTCTTGCAGCGCGGCCTCCGCTGGTGTTTTACCATCCATGGGCCAGCCCTTGGGGACAATCCAACGCCCTGTTCCCCGCGAAGAGATAACCAGCACCTGAACCTTGTCAGCCACCACACGATAACACAGGGCTGCAAACTGGGTGCGCACATCACTTTTTTTGGCACCACCAACCGAAATTGGAAGCTGCTTTACCAAGGGGCCCATATCAAAAAACTATCCTGCATTTCTTATTATTTAGCGCTTTATAACTGGTTTCAGCGGAAATCTCCAGCGCATCACAATTATCGATCACTGATAAGCCTGTCATCTACCGCATTATCAGGTGGTTATGGCCAATCTATTAACCTTGAATGACATCTCTAGCTTGATCATACTCAGCCACATGACAGTGATGGGTTTTCTCAAAATCTCGGCGTTTCTAAGTGGCGTGCTTTTTGCGCCCCTCGCCCATGCGCAGACGGACAAGACCGGCCAAGACATCACCGTCTTTGCAGCAGCCTCGTTGCGCGGTGCGCTGGATGAGATCGCACAAACCAGCCCCGATAACGTGACCCTGTCTTACGCCGGATCAGGAAGCATCGCGCGGCAGGTCTCGCTGGGAGCCCCCGCAGATGTCGTCATCCTTGCCCACCCACGATGGATGGAGTGGCTGACCGACAAGGGCATCACAAACAATCGACACGACATCGCCCACAACACCCTTGTGGTGATCGGTGCAAAAGATGCCCCGACACTTGATCCAGAAAATCTTGCTGCACGGCTTGGCTCGGATCGCCTCGCCATGGGGCAACATTTGTCCGTGCCCGCTGGAATTTACGCCCAAAGCTGGCTTGAGCACATCAACCAATGGGATGCCCTATCCACCCAATTGGCCGAGGTCGAAAACGTACGCCTCGCCCTTGCGCTTGTCGCGCGAAATGAAACACCTCTTGGCGTGGTCTATCGCTCTGACGCACTGGCGGAAAAATCCGTAAGTGTCCTTTACGACATCCCGCCACACACCCATGCCCCCATCACTTATCCCGCATCAGCTCTATCCCCAAAAGGAGAGGCATTCATCGCCCTCCTCACATCGACAAAAGCGCAAGCTATCCTGCAAGCACACGGCTTCATAACACCGCAGGCGATCAAATGACCCTTGATGGCGCCAGCTGGGACGCGCTTGCGCTCTCGTTGCTTGTGGCATGCACCGCCACGATCGTCGCATTGCCCCTTGCACTGTGGGTGGCATGGTTGCTGGCCCGCGGCACGTTTCGCGGCAAAGCCCTGCTGTCGGCTCTGGTTCACCTTCCCCTTGTTCTTCCCCCCGTGGTCACCGGTTATTTGCTCCTTATCAGCTTCGGGCGCACGGGCCCGATCGGCCAACTGCTTTATGAGCTGTTCGGCATCACCCTCGCCTTTCGCTGGACCGGCGCCGTCCTTGCCGCTGTC
>JALZUL010000120.1 GCA_023301665.1 Ascidiaceihabitans sp. | reverse complement strand
CGGTCTCGCGTTGTGCTTTGGACAAAACAAAATCACGATGCTCAACGTCACCGGAAACCAATCCGCACTTACACACTCCACAAATTCCATCTGAACATTTTACATCGATTGAAATGCCATTTTCATTCAACACTTCCGCAGCAGTTTTATCCGCAGGAACAATCAGCTCGCGGCCTGTTTGAGCCAGTTTAAGCATGAACTGATGGTTTTCGTATTCCGGCATCTCAGGTGCACTGAAATACTCGAGATGACGTGCATCTTCAGGAAAACCCGCTTTCTCAGCGGCCTCTAAAACCGCAGTCATGTAGCGGTCAGCGCCGCATGTATAAATATGCGCGCCGGATTGGTAGCCGCTCGTAATTTCTGTCAGATCAGCCCGCGTGCCTTCATCTGTGATGTGCAGCTGCACCTTATCCGCCCATGGAAACGCCGCCATCTCATCAAGGAACCCCATCGAAGCACGGTTCCGGCCAGAATAATGCAAAACAAAGTCACGATTGGCGGCATGCATTTCGTGGGCCATCGCAATCATTGGCGTTATGCCAATACCGCCTCCCATTAAAATGGTCTTGGTTGCCGTTGGCTCTAGAGCGAAATGATTGATGGGGCGTGACGCAAATATTTTGCGTCCTTCAACAAATATGCGGTGCATAAGTAGCGAACCACCGCGCCCTGAATCTTCACGTAAGACAGCTATTTGATACTTACTGCGATCCTTGGGATCACCACACATTGAATACTGTCGTAAGAACACTGGAGAGACAACCAAATCTAGATGTGCGCCAGCCTCCCAAGCGGGAAGGTCCGCACCGTCTAAGGATTTGAACTCGTACTTCGTTATCCCGTCGGCGATTTGCTCAACCCTTGAGACCACCAGCTGGATTACAGGGCTTTCTCCAACAGCCGAATAGCGATGGATGACCGTTTCATCACCATTGGCCAATCGATCGCGATATTCCTTGGCCGAAATCATCGCACCGTAGGCCTTGATCCCTTCCTCACGATCCATAGGGAATGGATAGGGGAATGGATGAGGTGCAAGCGAAGCCGGATAAACGGCCAACGTTTGGTCCTCGTATTTTAAATCCAAATCCTTTTGCAAGCCACGGGCATTTACCGGCCTTGTGGTTGGACGATAGCCACCATCCTCTTGGACCTCGAGATCCCACCACCATTTCTTGGCGGGATTGAGCGTGCCGTTATCAACAATGTCATCAAGTTTTGCCAAAGCGGGCGCGAGCTTTGGCAGGTTCATCGCAGCCCAACGAAAAGGTTTTTCTTTAAATATTCCCTCAAGGTTCCACGGGCAGGTTTTCATACACCGACCGCACATTGCCCCACCGGGTGTCGTCATACGGTATGTGGTACATTTTTGACTGTCTGACTTCCAAATCTCATATCCATTGAACATCAGTTTAGGCCCAGCTGTGATTGCGCCTGACGGGCATTCACGCGCACATTTATTGCAACTCTCGCAAAACGATTGCAGCCCGAAATCAATTGGTTTGTCATGTGCCATGGGCAGGTTTGTCGTAATCGCACCCGACTTCAATCGCGGCCCAAGATAGGGATTCAAAATAACCTCACCAATCCGGCTGACTTCACCAAGACCAGCGAGCAGCAGCAACGGCGGCTGCAACACTTCACCGTCCATCACCGTGTGAGCTTTTGCCAAATACCCAAGGTTGCGGATTTGTTTTGCAATCACACCACCCAACAAGGAAAAGCGCAAATAAGCACGCATCGATTGCGCCACTGCGATCCAGTCATCTCCCGATGACCCCTCCATTGTCTCATAACCCTGATCAATTACCATGCTGATGGCTTGATCATGTGGCGGCGTGATCTCTTCTCCGTTAGCGTCATGGCTGTACCAAGCCCATTCAGGACAACGAGAAATTCCAACTGCATCAGCGCCTAAAAAGTAACTGGTCGCTTTGATCAAATCTGCGGCCACTTGGGGATCGATCGGTCGGGATTCAGCCGCGTGATCGCCATCTTGCAATAGAACAAATGCGCCCAGTGCTCGGCGTTGCGCCATAGAAGGAGCAGCTTTAGCGACATATCGCCCACCCACACCCTCTTTTTGTAGCTTCTTTCCCATATCGCCAAATTGGGCACGCGCGAACATATCTGTGCGCTTGGGTACACGGGCGACATTGGGTTCGTCGATGAAGGTTGTTGGACTTTCCACACGTTTCAAACGTTCGAATGGATGGGCACCATCGACAAAACGTCGCTTCTTATAGGGTACAGCATTCATAGCACTCTTGGACGATTTTGTTCCAAACTGCCAAGCCTGACCAAATGCTGACTTGGGCTGTTGTGCCATTGGCAATAATGGGCGATCAGGCGCAATTTCAAATGTCGTTGTGACAACCGACAGGCCAAACCCCGCACCAACATACGGGTGCTTTAACACGCCGTTTTCAACGGTTGCCAAGCCCGCAGCCACTGCCATTTTATTCAAATCCACATCAGCCGCGCTTACAGTGTGTGCCCTTGCATCATGCCCCAACAAGCGAAGGTAATTCGCAAGAACAATCGCCGTTTCCGATGCCAGCAACCCTGCTCGATGGGCATAAGCCCCCTCGATCCAATCTGTGCCGGGTTCTTCCGGTAAGATCTCGCGCGGATTCTCATAGAGAAAAACAAGAGCGTGGGTGTGCGATCCGATGCTCGGCAGGTCGGCCTCGATCGCTTCTTTCAAGTCAGCCATGGTCTGATCGATGCCAGCGGCTAAAGTTTTTGTCTGTTTGGTTTTGAGCCCATTTGCGAGGCGGTCAACATCCGGGTTCAAAATTGTCTCTTTCAACACAGCCTCTTTTGGCAATAAACATGTGCCAACCAGCGCAGCATCCGAAAAATACCCAAAAGCCTTTAGGTGATCCGAACACTCCCGCGGATCATTTGGTGTTGCAGCAACGGCCTTATTGACCAACCCGCTTCGTATTGCATCAAGCATTGCCTGATGATCACGCATGGCATTGACGATCGAATGAGGCGCGTCAGGACATTCAAAACGCAACCGGTTGGCTGGCGGGACAACCGATAAATCGACTGAATCCGTGCGGCCAAGCAGCTCAACAGGATAAGGCCCCATATGGAATGGGCGGGACTTGTTGGAAAATAAACGCGTCATGAGTTGTTGGCTCGTTGGGGCGTTTTCACTTCCAAGCACTCTCTAAATGGACACGTTTGGATAGGATGTATCCAAGCGCCACGCCTTGTCGTCACACCAATGTGCAGACCTTTCATATGCGTTTTCCTTTCAGAGAGCCTCGCGAATTTACGTGCAGAATGCACGCATATTTTCCAGATAGGTCACAACAAGCTGATACAATCAAGGCATTCGTTGTGCTTTTCCCGTTTGTGTGGAAGAAAAAATACGTGTGAACTGCACTGAGGAAGCAAAAGTGACTACAACTACAAATTCGACGGGCTATCGCGCGCAAGAAAATTTAGGCTTTTGCCTAAGCCGGGCAGCGCTAATCATGCAAACAGCTGTGGACGCGGCACTTGTTGATGTGGGCTTGAGTCGATTGTCATGGACTGTCCTTGCAAGCATTCGGTTCGATCAGGTCACCTCCCCCAGCCATCTTGCTAAATTTATTGGCTTAGAGCGCACAACCGTGTCGCGGATCATTTCACGATTGGAAAAGGACGGATTTGTTACCCGCCAACCGAACAAGATCGATGGTCGTGGTCATAAGGTTGAACTCACGCTTCAAGGCTTTGAGGCCTGCGACAGCGCGCCAAAGATGATTCAGGACGCAATGCGCCCCTATCTTGTCGACATTTCTGAGAATGAAGTGGGAGAATTGATTGCGTTATTAAAACGTGTCGGAGACGGGAAAGACGCCGATTGGACGTCATCATTTCCTGATTGAAAGTATACGCAATTCTAGGTCTCTACTGCCGCTCAGATCTAAAAAGCGCGAAATCGACTTTGTCGAAATCAGGAATCGCGTGGGTCTAGGCTTCTTTGAGATTTTTAGACGCGGACACGACCAACATCTAACCGTCGTGATAAAACCCGACAGTGAGCCCCCCTTCATCTCGAACAATCAGCTCTTGATGAAGGGGGTAGTATTTATTCGACGAGACCAGCCGCTTTGATCAGCGGTTCCCATATCTCGATTTGGTCGGCAACAAAGCCTGCATATTCTTCGCTTGGCATTGCGCGGTGCGAAATTCCGAGCTCTGTCAATCGCGCTTGAACGACAGGGTTTGCAAAAACAGCGAGGACAGTTTCGTTGATCTTGCTCGTCAT
>JALZUL010000119.1 GCA_023301665.1 Ascidiaceihabitans sp. | reverse complement strand
GATCGTTTTTGGCGCTACCCGAAAGCGGACTTTAGCTGCAGAACAGAAGATCGGTAGACTGGGCTCGGAGCCGACATTCGCCGCTTCAAAAAGCACCGTTTGTTGAGCGGTTCGACAGGCGGAGTTTGGTGCGTATTTCGCAGATGGCAGCTTTTTCCCGCGTACTGGACAATCGTTTAGCGAGGACAAGTGTCGGTTTGGCGCGGAGAGTTTGGCAGGGGTATCGCTGACAAGAGCGTTGGCCTTTAGCGGCCAACGCTTTGATATGTAGGTGGATTAGCTTGCGAGCGGTGTCGCGGAGCGTGTCCATGCGAGTGGCTTGAATACTTCGTCCACTGGTGTTTGAGCCATGTGGTTGACGTAGTTTGACATCACTTTTTGAGACAGGCCCAAGATGATGTCGAGCACGGCGCGGTGTGAGTAGCCGGCGGCAAAGAAGGCATCGACCTGTGCAGGTGTTACGTTGCCGCGGCCACGCAAGATTTGCAGGGTAAAGGTGCGCAGGGCTTCTAGTTTGTCGTTGCCCAGCGGTGTTTCGTTGCGCAGCGCGTCGACCAGATCGTCGGAGATTTTCATCATTTTTGCGATGCCTGTGTGCGCTGGAACGCAGTAGTGGCATTCGTGCTCAACGTTGATGGTTTGCCAAACGACGGTCAGCTCATCGGCGTCAAAGTTGGTTTCTGTGAAAAGCTTGTGCACTTGCTGGTATGCTTCGAGCAGTTGTGGGCTTTCAGCCATGACTTTGTGCAGGCCGGGAAGGCGGCCAAATGCAGCATTGGATTTTTCCAACAGTGGCTTTGAGGCCTCTGGAGCGGAATCAAGATCGTGGGATGGGAAATCGGTCATGGTATTAATCCTTAGGATTTGAGGTTGTGATGCGTTATTGATCTTTCTTGAGTGATCATTCAAGTATAAACTTGAGTAACCGTTCAACAATAAGTGATCTTGCATGCCACGCCGCCCCAGTTTCGACCGCGATGATCTGATAGACCGCGCCCGTGATGTATTCTGGGAACGGGGCTGGGCAGGGACGTCGATGAAGGATTTAGAGACCACTTTGGGATTGAAGCCGGGCAGTTTTTACGCGGCCTTTGGATCAAAGGCAAAGCTGTATGCTTTGGCGCTTGAGCGGTACGCGCAAAATGGTCAGGACAGTTTGGCGCGTGCGGTCAAGGAGCTGGGCGCGCTTGAGGCGTTAAAGCAATATCCAATACGTATCGTGCAAAGTGACGGGGGCGGTGCCAAGGCGTGCATGTTGGCTAAGACGGTTCTTGAGCTTGGGTCCCAAGACGGCGAGTTGGCGCATTTGGCGAGCGCGGCTTTGTCCAAGGTTGAGGGGCTGTTTGCGCGGGTCTTTGCACAGGCGCAAGCGGATGGGGATGTGGCGGCGTGCCATGACCCTGCGCGATTGGCGCGGCGCTATCAGTCGGATTTGCTGGGGCTACGGGTCTCGGCGGAGCGCGCGAATGTTGACGCGGTTGCGATTGCCAAAGAGATGGCGGCGGATCTAGACCGATTGGCCTGACCCGCCCCAATTTTTCGTAATAAAGCTTAGCCCTTAAGGGTTTTCGCAACCAATTGGTTGACCGCTTTTGGATTGGCTTTGCCGCCAGTTGCTTTCATCACTTGGCCTACAAACCAACCTGCAAGTTTGGGGTTTTCTTTGGCCTTGGCGACCTGATCAGGGTTGGCGGCGATGATTTCATCAAGAGCGGCTTGAATTGGGCCCAAATCAGTGACCTGTTTCATGCCTTTTTCTTCGACGATTTGCGCGGGGTCGCCGCCCTCAGAATAGACGATTTCAAACAGGTCTTTGGCGATTTTACCACTGATCGCATCGGATGAGATCAGATCGATGATGCCACCCAATTGGGCAGGGGTCACAGGGCTGGTTGTGATGTCTTTGTCGTCTTTCTTAAGACGGCCAAACAGCTCGTTGATCACCCAGTTTGCGGATGCTTTGCCGTCGCGCCCTTTTGCGACGTCTTCAAAGTAGCCAGCGGTCTGGACGTCTGCTGTTAAAACTGAAGCGTCATAGTCAGACAGGCCAAAGTCATTGATAAATCGTGATTTCTTTGCATCTGGAAGCTCAGGAAGGCTTGCTTTGATGTCATCCACCCAACCTTGTTCGATCTCGAGCGGCAATAGGTCTGGGTCAGGGAAGTAGCGGTAATCATGCGCTTCTTCTTTAGAACGCAGCTGCGAAATCTCGCCGGTGTCTGGGTTCCAAGAGATCGTGTTTTGTACAATCTCGCGGCCGTTCTCTAGCTCGCCGATTTGGCGTTTGGCTTCGGCCATGATCGCTGCTTGGATGAAACGCATGGAGTTCATGTTTTTCAGCTCGCAACGGGTGCCGAGTTTTGAGAAATCATCGCCGTTTTCACGGAACTTTTCGTAATCACCTGGACGACACACAGAGACGTTCACGTCAGCGCGCAGGTTGCCGTTTTGCATGTTGCCATCAGAGGTGCCCAAATACTGAACGATCTGGCGGATTTTGGCGATGTAGGCGGCGGCCTCTTCGGGGCTGCGGATGTCTGGTTTTGAGACGATCTCCATCAGGCAAACGCCTGTGCGGTTCAGGTCAACAAAGGACATGTTCGGGTCCATGTCGTGCA
>JALZUL010000118.1 GCA_023301665.1 Ascidiaceihabitans sp. | reverse complement strand
CGCTCAGGGTTGAGGTCTACGTTATACCACTCCCCATACATTTGAGCGATACGTGCTCGCAGCTCAGGCAAGCCCAAGGCAACCGTATATCCCAGCGGTCCCTGCTCCATCGCACGCGCCAATGCTTGGGTCGCAGCGCGCGGCGCGCCTGTCCCTGGCTGGCCCACTTCCATGTGAATGATATGACGCCCAGCCTCTTCTGCGCGGCGTGCGGCCTCCATCACATCCATCACAATGAAGGGATCGACGTTAGAGCGGGTTGAAGTTCGCATGAAAAACCTTCCTAATGTGTCCATGACCTTTCACCGCGTCTTGCTCCGTTCGTCAATAGCTTCGGCCATGATGGCTCTTATGATCCTTGTCACTGCCGCACCTGTGCGCGCGATGGGTCTTTTACGGGATGCAGATGCCGAATACGCACTACAACAGGTGGCCGCTCCGGTCTTAAAAGCAGCTGGCTTAAGCCCCACACGTGTTAAAATTCTCATCGTGAATGACAGCAGCTTGAACGCCTTTGTTGTTGGCAACGATGCAATCTTTATCAATTACGGGCTGATCAACAAAATCCCCCGCGCTGACATGTTGCAAGCCGTGATCGCCCATGAAGCCGCGCATATTACCAATGGGCACATCACACGACGCGTCACCAATCTTGGCTCGTCACGCACCATTGCCGGTCTTGGGCTTGCTTTAGCGGCTGTCGCAGCAGCAGCAGGCGCAGGCGACGCAGCGGCCGGTCTTGCTGTCGGGTCTCAAGGGGCCGCGCAACGCTCATTCTTAAAACACACACGGGCCGAAGAAGCCTCTGCCGACCAATCTGGCGTACGATACCTGAAAGCTGCGAACATCAGCACCAAAGGTATGGTGGATATGCTCGAAATCTTCCGCGGTCAGGAAGTGCTATCAGAAAACCGCCAAGACCCATATTTACGCAGCCACCCCCTCTCGCGGGATCGCATTCGCAACCTTCAAGGGTTTACCGCCTCAGACAAAGGACCACGCGCAAGTGATGCCGATTATTGGTTTGCACGGGCAAAAGGAAAGTTAAGCGCCTTTACCCGCTCACCTAAGTGGACCCTGAACCGCATCGGGGAATCTGGCTATCAGGACATCGCGAAATTGCGCGAAGCCGTTGCACAACATCGCAACTCGAACACCAAAAAAGCCATGCGTGCCATTGATACGGCGATTGCCCAACGCCCCAATGATCCGTTCCTGCACGACCAACGTGGGCAAATCCTGATCGAGACACGCAATTTCGCAGCCGCTACAAACGCATATGCACGTGCGGTCAATTTGGCCCCACGCAATTCGCTTTTGCTCGCCGGTTACGGACGCTCGTTGCTTGCATCAGGTAATGTCACAAAGGCCAAGACAGTTTTAGAGCGCTCTCGGTCCATCGACTTCAGGGATGGCAGCATGTTGCGCGATCTCTCGGTCGCTTATGCCAAATCCAAACAACCCGGTATGGCGTCCTTAATCACTGCCGAACGATACGCATTGGTTGGACGCATGACCGACGCGAAAATTCACTCTAAACGGGCCAGCGGCTTATTGCCACGTGGATCTGGCCCTTGGCAACGCGCGCAAGATGTGTTGATTGCTTCTGAACGCGCCACAAAAAGAAGGAAATAACCCATGCGCCTTTTAAAACTCTTTTCCGCTGCTTTCGTGGCACTCACAATGGCTCTGCCCGTACAGGCCCTTGATCTGAATGAAATGACCAACGAAGAGCGCGCGATCTTTCGCGAGGAAGTGCGCGCCTATCTGATGGAACAACCTGAGATCATCATCGAAGCGGTGAACCAGCTCGAAGCCCGTCAGCAGGAACAAGCAGCACAGGCCGATCTTACCCTTGTCAGCGACAACCAAGAAGCGCTGTTTGACGATGGTTACTCTTTCGTTGGTGGCAATCCTGATGGTGACATCACCCTTGTCGAGTTTCTGGACTACAAGTGCCATTACTGCCGCAAAGCCCACGAAGAAGTGGCCAAAATGCTCGAAACAGATGGCAACATCCGTCTGGTCGTAAAAGAATTCCCGATCCTAGGCGAGCAATCCTTCTTGGCCGCACAGTTTGCAATCGCGGTAAAACACATCGCGGGAGGCGAAATCTACAAAGCGGTGAACGACTCCCTAATGACCTTCCCGGGTGAATTCAGCATGCCAACGCTCACACGTTTGGCACAGACCTATGGTCTGGATATGGCTGCAATTGAGACGCGCATGAACAGCCCAGAGGTCGCCGA
Source organism: Ascidiaceihabitans sp. (assembly GCA_023301665.1). Taxonomy (GTDB): domain Bacteria; phylum Pseudomonadota; class Alphaproteobacteria; order Rhodobacterales; family Rhodobacteraceae; genus Ascidiaceihabitans. The sequence continues at coordinate 2,138 of JALZUL010000118.1, read as the reverse complement.
GGAAATCCAAAAGACCCGCGAATTGGCGCAACAAATGCGGATCACTGGCACGCCGACGTTTATCTTACAGGACGAAATGTTGCGTGGGTATTTGCCGTTTGATCAGATGATGTTGATCGTCAACGACAAGCGCAGCTAAACAGCGCACACAGATTAGAAAAACAAAGGGCGGTGAATTTCTTCACCGCCCTTTGTTTTTTGAGTTAATGGATTTTTGACTACCCATCAAAGGCTGTTGTGGCCCCTTTGTCGATCATCTCAGCGCGCGCTTCCACCTGCTCTACGATGTGCTCAACCATTTCATCATTGTTCATCTTATGGCTTTGTTTACCTGCCAAATAGACCATACCAGAGCCGGCACCGCCGCCGGTAAAGCCCACGTCAGTCATCAGCGCTTCACCCGGGCCATTGACCACACACCCGATGATACTCAAGCTCATTGGCGTTTTGATATGGGCGAGACGGTCTTCCAAAATCTCGACAGTCTTGATGACGTCAAACCCTTGACGCGCACAAGACGGGCAGCTGATGATGTTCACACCGCGATGACGCAAACCAAGTGACTTGAGGATTTCATAGCCAACTTTGACTTCTTCCACAGGATCTGCCGACAGTGAGACACGAATGGTGTCACCAATGCCCATCCACAGCAAATTACCCATTCCAATCGCCGATTTGATAGTGCCAGATGTCAGCCCCCCTGCCTCAGTAATGCCAAGGTGGATCGGCGCGTCAGTGGCTTCAGCCAATTGCTGGTAAGCGGCAGCCGCCATGAACACATCTGAGGCTTTGCAGCTGATTTTGAATTCGTGAAAATCATTGTCCTGCAAGATCTTGATATGATCCAATCCGCTTTCAACCATCGCATCAGGGCATGGTTCGCCGTATTTATCGAGCAGATGCTTTTCCAAACTGCCCGCGTTCACGCCAATGCGGATCGAGCAGTTGTTGTCACGTGCGGCTTTGATCACCTCTTTGACCCGCTTCTCATCCCCGATATTGCCGGGGTTGATCCGCAGACAAGCGGCACCTGCCTCAGCGGCTTCGATACCGCGTTTATAATGGAAATGGATATCCGCCACGATCGGCACAGGGCTTTCACGGCAAATCTCTTTCATCGCAGCGGCGCTTTCCGGATCAGGAACCGACACCCGTACAATATCTGCACCAGCCTCAGCCGCTGCGATAATCTGTTTGATCGTCGCGGATGCATCGGTCGTGAGCGTATTGGTCATCGTCTGAACCGTGATGGGCGCATCGCCTCCAACAGGTACGTTTCCAACCATGATCTGGCGGCTTTTGCGACGGTAAATGTTGCGCCAAGGGCGAATGTGATTCATCGACATGTGGTGAAAGCCTTTGCGTTGCAACTGTTGTATATGAAATAGAACGCCAACAGGCTCACCGCAACCTTTGGCAGGTGGTTAAATCGACGCAAGTTTTGATTAGAATTCTAAGCCGCTCAGTTGGCTTGGCAAGGAACGCCGTCCAAAGGATTAAGCTCGGACCAATCAGCAACCATACGGCTTAGCGCTGATCCCTCTTCCATCGGTGCAGGTTCATAGAGCTCAGCTAAAGCTTGCTGATGCAACGGCAGATTTGAGGTCACACTTCCCGGTGCGCCAGCAGGCCCAAAGCAGGTATCTGCCATCGCGAAATAAATCGCGCCGCTTTCACCAGTACGTAGGGTTGGTGGCTCTTCCGTCGCTGGGATGGTCCAGGTGTCACCTTTTTCCATGATCGTCTCATAGATCACAGTTCCATCAGCGGCACGTACACGCACCCATGATGGATAGGCCGCAACCATTTGCAAGGCAGGTGCTGGACCTTCAACAACTTGTGGAACCGCTTGCCCCGTTGCCTCGGCCAATGCGCCGTTGATACCTGCGATCAACGTATCATCTACGGAAAAGCTATCATCGGTCTCAGGCGCATCAAAAGCAGTTGCAAAACTGCCAATTGAGCTTGGATCGATATTCGCGATCGGCGCATCACGCGCGACCAAAACAGGCACATCAAGCGCCTGAGGACGATACAACCGATCAATCGCATCAACACGAGGCGTATCTAGGACCTGCGGCGCGTTAGGGTCAGTGTTTTCCGCTGACGGTGTGGAAATAGATGCCCCATTCAATGGA
>JALZUL010000117.1 GCA_023301665.1 Ascidiaceihabitans sp. | reverse complement strand
GATCCACCCGCGCCGTAAGTAACTGAAAAGAAACGAGGTCCTAGCGTCGCCAATACCTGCGCTGTGTCCCAAAGCCGGAATGAGGCGTCGATGGACTTTGGCGGGAACACTTCGAATGAAACGTTTGGTACGGGCATTGGGATCTCCTCTGTGATCGATTATGTGCTTGTCGCAGGTTTTCAAACATGAGACAATTTCATAACTTTCAACATAAACATGAGTTTCATATGCATATCGAGTTTCGCCACTTGCGCACAATCAAAGCGATCCACGAAGCGGGCGGATTGGCGAAGGCTGCGGATCAGTTGAATATCACTCAGAGTGCGCTGAGCCATCAGGTCAAAGGGCTGGAAGATCAGGCGGGGGTTGAGCTGTTTGTGCGCCGCTCTAAACCGTTGCGTCTGTCGGCGGCTGGGATGCGGTTGTTGCGTTTGGCCGAACAGGTTTTGCCCCAGATCGAGGCGACATTGGCAGAGTTCACCGGCCTGCGCGATGGCAAGTCAGGGCGCATGCATATCGCGATCGAATGCCATGCGTGTTTTGAGTGGTTGTTTCCTGTGCTTGAGCACTTTCGCCGCGACTGGCAAGACGTTGATGTGGACATTCGTCCGGGCCTCGCTTTTGATGCTTTGCCTGCGTTGATGAAAGAAGAAGTCGATCTGGTTGTGTCTTCCGATCCCGAAGAAATCCCAGGGGTCGAGTTTATTGAACTCTTTGATTATGCACCAGTTTTTGTGGCGTCGAAAGATCATCCATTGGCTGCAAAAGAGTTCATTGAGGCCAAGGATTTTCGCGGTGAAACCTTGATCACCTATCCTGTTGAGCGCAGTCGTTTGGATATTTTTAGCCAACTTTTGATCCCTGCCAAAGTTGAGCCTGCAGCGGTTCGTCAAGCAGAATTGACGGCGGTGATTTTGTTGCTTGTGGCCTCAAATCGGGGTGTTTCGGTGCTGCCGGATTGGGTGGTCCGTGAGGTGAAGTATAGCTCGGATTATGTGACCCGACCGCTGACGGAAAATGGCTTGACTCGTCGCCTTTATGCCGCGATCCGTTCAGAGGAAAGAGACAAACCCTACATGCAGCGTTTGATCGAGTTGGCGCGGGTTGAAGCGCGTAAACTGCAAGAGGTCTAAACGAAGATCAGCACCACCGAGGCTGCCATCAAAACCGCCATTACAGTCATGAAATAGCGCCACATGCGCTCAGAGCTGAGGTATTGGGATAGCAGATGCCCTATGGTTGTCCAAAATAGGCAAACGCTTAGATTTATAACACTAAAAGCGATGAGTAGGCGCAGCGCCTCAAAGGGGACGGGCAGTCCGATACCAAAGCCTGCGGATGCGGCAAAGGCTATCGCCCAAATCTTTGGATTTATGGCCTGAAATAGAATGGCTTCATGAAATTTGAAGGGGCGGCCGCGGTCTTCTGCCATGCCCACTTGACCGGCTTGGGCGGTCTTGTAGGCGAGCCATAAAATCCACAAAGCGGCAATAATCTGAAGCACGATTTTTAAGTTCGGCGCTGCCAGTAAAAGGTTGCCCAAACCCAAGCCACTGGTTGCTCCGAGCAAGCCGGTACCGATAGGCACGCCGAGTAAGTGGGGTAGGGTGGCGCGAAAGCCAAACCGTGCACCTGACGCCGTGAGCATGACGACGTTTGGCCCGGGGGAGAACATCGCGGCGAAGAGGAAAAAAATGAGGGGGAGTGAGGTGCTCATGAGGATGCATACGATCCCAGAGCGTGCTCAAAGTAAAGCGGTTTGAGAGCCCAAAATCGACGTCGGTATAACGTCGGTATTGCGTCGGTATTGGGTAGGTATTGGGTAGGTGCCCCGTTGAGACCAACGGGGCACCCGCTCAGTGATCTTTTAGATCACTTTAACGATCTGTTTTCCGACGTTCTTGCCCTCAAGCAGGCCCATGAATGCTTCTGGCGCATTTTCGAGGCCGACTGCGATGTCTTCGACCACTTTGATGTCGCCTGATGCGACCTTTGGTGCGATCTCTTTCATGAACTTGGGGAATTCAGCCCAGTGGTTTGAGATGATGAAACCGTTGACCGAGATGAAGTTGACTAAAATGTTGCGCCAAAGGGCGGGGGCTGTGATGCCTTGATCCGCCGCACCTGCACCAAGGCCGCCTGCGTTGTACCAGCTGATCATGCCGCAAATTGGGATACGCCCATTTGGGTTCATCAAGGGGATCACGGCCTCGAGCACTTTGCCGCCGACGTTTTCAAAGTAGATGTCGATGCCGCCGCCGCAGGCTTCTTTGATCGCGGCGCGCAATGATTTTGCATCATCGTATGCGCGGTGATCGATACATGCATCAAAGCCGAACACGTCGACCGCCATTTTGCATTTTTCTGCACCGCCCGCGATGCCAACGGTTTTGAGGCCCAAGGATTTGGCGACCTGTCCTACCATTGAACCGACTGGCCCAGTTGCAGCTGCAACGACCAAGGTCTCACCAGCTTTTGGGCGGCCATATTCCATCAGACCGAACCAACCGGTGAAACCGGGCATTCCAAGCACGCCGAGAGAGGCGGTGATTGGCCCTTGGGCGGGATCGACCTTGCGACACATCATGGCGTTGGCTGTTGCGTGGGTTGCCCAGCCAAAGGGGCCAAATGCGAAATCCCCGGGTTTAAAGCCATCGACGTTTGAGGCGATGACTTCGCCGACTGAGCCGCCCTCCATCGGGGCACCAATTGGAACGGGCGCTGCGTAGCTTTTGCCGCCGTCCATACGACCGCGCATATAGGGGTCGAGTGACATATAATG
>JALZUL010000116.1 GCA_023301665.1 Ascidiaceihabitans sp. | reverse complement strand
CGCCAGTCATGGGGCGTAAAATTGCGGTTGTCCCGCCTCTTTTGATAATCGCGTTCAACAGATCCGCCATCGAGGGCGCGTCAAACGTATTAGCGCGACGAACCGTGATCACGGCATTTCCCCCAATAGCTCATGATGACGGGCGGTAAAGGCAGTGCGGGTTTCAACCGGCGTGCGCAAAACAATCGACAGTCCCTCCATGATGGCACTGTCAGGTTTGCCAAATAACTTGCTCGCCTCATCCTCGGAGAAACCGGCGATCTGAACAGCCTCCATCCAAGCGCTCACTTTGTCCGCTTTCTTGATCTGCTTTTTCACAGCAACAGGCAGCGCAGCGGGTAAGCCAAAACGGATATGAATCGCTGCCATCAAACGGTCGTCCAACGACCCATAATTCGGACCCACAGCAGCTTTCACCGGCGAAATCATATCGCCGATGACGTATTCCGGCGCATCGTGCAAAAGCGCAGCCAACCGCCATTTGACAGGCGCGCTGGGCACCATCCGGCTATAAAGGGTTTCTACCAGCAAGGAATGCTCGGCCACCGAATAAGCGAAATCCCCATGCGTTTGCCCATTCCAACGGGCGACAAACGCTAGCCCATGGGCGATATCTTCGATCTCGATATCCACAGGTGTCGGGTCCAACAGATCAAGCCTGCGACCAGAAAGCATGCGTTGCCATGCACGGGGTTGTTGTGCCATCTTTGGACCCTTCATCGAACTTTGGGCTGTTTGTCACACGATGTTGACCGCAAGAAAAGCAATCTTTCAGGGTTCAGATTGTATCGAAACGATTTCATCCTTTTCTTTTTGTGCGCTCAGCCCCATCTAAGTGGTAAGTAAAAGGAAAGGACACGCCATGACGAACTACACGAAAAATCCAGATGTCATTGCCACCCTCTCACCCGAGGAATTCTATGTCACACAAGAAAGCGGCACAGAACGCCCCGGAACAGGTAAGCTTTTGGCAAATAAAGAGCCCGGCCTTTACGTTGATATCGTTTCGGGTGAACCACTGTTTGCCTCTACAGATAAATACGAAAGTGGTTGCGGCTGGCCCAGCTTTACCAAACCGATCGAGGATAAAAACGTAGCCGAATTGCGTGATGCCAGCCTTGGCATGTTACGCACCGAGGTACGTTCAACTCACGGCGACAGCCACCTTGGCCATGTGTTTCCAGATGGTCCAAAAGATCGCGGCGGGCTACGCTATTGCATCAATTCAGCCTCTTTGCGCTTCATCCACCGTGATGACATGGCAGATGAGGGTTACGGAGATTACATCGATCAAGTGGAGGACATCACATGACACAAGACCGCGCAGTACTGGCAGGCGGCTGCTTCTGGGGCATGCAGGATTTGATCCGCAAAATGCCGGGCGTCATCTCGACCCGCGTTGGTTACACCGGCGGCGACATCCCTAACGCAACATATCGCAATCACGGAACCCATGCAGAAGGGATCGAAATTGTCTTTGAACCGGCAAAGATTTCGTATCGCGAGCTGTTGGAATTCTTCTTTCAAATCCACGACCCAACCACACCCAATCGCCAGGGCAATGACCGCGGCCTAAGCTACCGCTCAGCAATCTATTACGCGAACAAAGCGCAGTACCAAACGGCGCTGGACACTATCGCGGATGTTGAAGCGTCAGGCATTTGGCCGGGTAAAGTTGTGACCGAAGTCGACCCAGTCGGCGATTTCTGGGAAGCAGAACCTGAGCACCAAGATTATCTTGAGCGGACGCCAAATGGCTACACGTGCCATTTTGTCCGTCCAGACTGGGTGCTTCCAAAACGTGCAGCCGAATAATTGAAACAGTGAGGGCGGGGATTACCCCCGCCCGATTATCATTATTTAACCGACCCCATTTGCTTTCATCCAACGGGCCCACTGATCTTGCGATCCGTTAAAGCAGTTTAGATCAACTTCTTTCTCGATCCCCTTGATCACACCAGTTGAGCTGTATTGCCAAAAGCGCCAATCTTTAACGCCAAAGCGCTGTTCGACATGTTTGGCGGTAGAGCGCAGCCAATTGTCACGTCTAAGACGCGCGACGTTGTTGCCATCCCAAAAATCAAGCGCCGTGTAGATGACGACCTTGGTCTGATAGTGCTGTTCAACAATGTCGATAAACCGGTTCGCCACACGACGGACCTCTGCCGCTGGGGGGCGCAAGGTACACGTCGGTGAAAACGGGTTCCATTCTAGATCAAGCACTGGTGGCATGCCGCCTTTAAGGCGCGGAACATTCTTGATGAACCACTTGGCTTGCGTGTCTGGGTCCGTGCAGAAGTAATAAAAATGATAGGCACCAACCGGAATTTTGGCACGCTTCGCGGCCTTCCAGTTTGCCTTGAATTCAGGGTCCAGCAAATCCCCCCCTTCAGTCGCTTTGAGCCACGCAAACTGAACGCCTTCACGTTTGATTTGCCGCCAGTTCATTTGCCCCTGAAAACGTGCGGCATCAATGCCGTGCACGGGAAACGATGCAGGACCGCGTGCGCCAAAATTAATTGGATCATTGTCGTCAAATCTAGAGCGGGCCAGTGACAATGACGGGGCAGAAAGCAAGGGTAAGCTTGCAAGGCCCATCAGTGTGGTTCGGCGGGAAAACGTCACAATCATTACTCCAATTTTTTCAACGGTATGTGTTGATAAAACCGTTTCAGAGCAATGAGTGTCAACCGTGTTCGCGCAAAGGCGCGGATCAATGCCACCTGAGCAGCACTGACCAAGCTTTCTTAGCTTCCGCGATTAAGCTGCTGGCGATCCTGTCGCTCTAATCGGCGTTCTGTACGCTCTGCCTTACGCAGTTTCTTTCGCTCAGCCCGTTCAATACGCGCTTTTTCTGTGGCCGTAAGTGGGGGAAGTATGCGTGCTGTGGCGGTATTATCTGTTTTGGTCTGTGCGTGAACAGGCGCGGCGATCACACTTGTAGTGGCAAGCGTCGCAGACAGTATGAGCGTCCCAATTTTCATATTTAGCTCCTGAGCGGTGTTTCTTGATACCCCCAGTAGGATCGCTTCTGCCTACGAATTGTAAGCCTTTGACCCATCACTTTGCGTCACGAAACTGACTGCAAGCGAGAGCAGAAAGTGTGATTTGAAAAATGCGAGCCTTATTCGAGTTCTCCCGACGGAATAATACCAAAAAACTGACCACTCGACCAAACACCAAACCAACCCTCGTGATGCACACCCAAATCGACCAAACGATAAAAGCTCTTGCGATCAATCAACGCCTCAAGGTCAGAACGGATCAAAACATAAGGTGACGGCTCCCCTGTCTGCGCATCCCGTTCCACACGAATTGGATGATTCGCCCCTGCAACAGCTTCATCCTCAACTTGGGTTACAAACTTCAACGTCTGCGCGGTGCCTTCGCCCTCAACATCAAAATCAATCGCGACAAAGGGGGCATCATCCACAGTGATCCCAACCTTCTCAACAGGCGTCACAAGGAAATACTTCCCGTCCTCCCGTTTAAGAATCGATGAGAACATCTTGACCAACCCAGGCCGCCCAATCGGTGTACCCTCGTAAAACCACGTGCCATCTCGCGCGATCCGCATATCAAGATCACCACAAAAAGGCGGATTCCACAGGTGCACAGGCGGCAAACCGCGCGATTTGGTGGCATTTATTGAGGCAACCAAGCCATCAGCATTAGGGGTCACGGTATTTTGTCCACTCATATCAATTGTCATTCCCTGCACAGGCGATAGGTTAGTACTTAACAATATAACCTGCCGGAGACAGATGTCATGACCAATAGCCAAGATATGGTAGCCGAAATCGAGGCGCTGGGCGAAAAGCTGGGTCAGGCCAAGGCCTCGATCAATCAACGCTTCATCGGTCAAGAGCGTGTTGTAGAGCTGACGCTCACTGCTTTGCTGTGTGGTGGACACGGATTGCTGGTCGGTTTGCCCGGACTTGGTAAAACACGTTTGGTCGAAACGCTCAGCACTGTGATGGGCCTTGATGGCAATCGTGTTCAGTTCACGCCTGACTTGATGCCTGCCGATATTTTGGGGTCCGAAGTACTAGATACCAACGACGACGGATCTCGAGCCTTCCGTTTTGTCAAAGGTCCGATCTTTTGCCAGCTCTTAATGGCGGATGAAATCAACCGCGCAAGCCCGCGTACGCAATCGGCCTTGCTTCAAGCGATGCAAGAAAAGACCGTGACTGTTGCTGGTGAAAACCGCGTACTCGGCACGCCGTTCCATGTTTTGGCCACGCAAAACCCGATTGAACAAGAGGGGACATATCCACTTCCCGAAGCCCAGCTTGACCGCTTTTTGGTCCAGATCGATGTGCCCTACCCTGATCGCGCAACTGAACG
>JALZUL010000115.1 GCA_023301665.1 Ascidiaceihabitans sp. | reverse complement strand
TGGCCAAAGGGTTCGCGGGTGGCTCAAAGATTGGCGAGAGCCTCGACAAATTTGCCAACACTTACGGGCGGCGGTTTGTGGACAACCGCACAGTGGTGATGATCTTGTCCGATGGGTACGACACCGCGTCTCCTGACGGTATTTCAGAGGCTCTGGCGCGTCTTAAAAAACGGGGCTGCAAGATCGTTTGGCTCAATCCGCTTAAAGGTTGGGACGACTACGAACCGACGACCGAAGCCATGTCAAAAGCCCTGCCGCATTTGGATCTGTTCCGTGCGGCGAACACGCTGGAAGATTTGGCAGCCCTTGAGACGGAGTTTGCACGGCTATGACACCCAAACAGATCATGGAAAGCGGGTTGCAAGAGGGTGAAGATTGCTTTGCCGTTGCCACCATCGTGCGCACGGCTGGCACAACGGCTGCAAAACCGGGGGCCAAGGCGTTGCTGCGTGAAGATGGTACGATTTTGGACGGCTGGCTTGGTGGCGGCTGTGTGCGCGGTGCCATTCGCGATGCGACTTTGCGCGCCTATTCGACAGGGCAGCCACAGTTCATTTCGGTCTCTCCCGAAGACGAGCTGGCGCAAAAAGGCGTTTCTGCGGGTGACAACGTGGATGGAATCCAGTTTGCCCGCAACGGATGCCCGTCCAAAGGCACCATCGACATATTTATTGAACCCTATTTGCCCACGCCTGATTTGCTGGTGTTCGGGGCATCTCCAGTCGCTGAAAAGTTGGTCGAACTTGCACCACAGTTTGGGTGGGCGGTTGCCGCTGTCGAAGCAGATGTGCCCTTAGATCCGCGCACCTCCAATCGAGCACGTTATCTTGTAATTGCAACGCAGGGCCAAGGGGATCTTGCTGCGTTGAAGGTTGGGTTGGCCGATAATGTCGATTACTTGGCCTTTGTCGGCAGCTCTAAAAAGTTTGCAAGCCTGTCCGAAAAACTGATCGCGGCGGGCATCAATCCTGCCAAAATAGATGCCGTCCGTGCGCCAGCTGGGCTGGACATAGGCGCTGTCACACCGTCTGAAATCGCGCTGTCGATTCTTGCGGAGCTGACTCAGGTTAAACGCGATAACTTAACGAAAGCTGCCCAGAATGGATAGCTTTGGCGCGATCATATTGGCCGCGGGCCAGTCGCGTCGCATGGGTGAACGCAACAAATTGCTATTGCCAATCAACGGCAAACCCATGATCCGCCACGTCGTGGAAACCTATCTTGCTACTGTGGACGGTCAAGTTTGTGTGGTCACAGGGTTTGAGGCTGTTCGGATCGAGGCCGTATTGGATGATCTACCAATACGATTTGTACACAATCTAGATTTTGATGCAGGGCAACCGTTTTCGGTTCGTGCGGGGCTACTTGCAGTACAAGACGCGAGCAATATTTTGGTCGGACTAGGTGACCAACCACACCTAACGTCCAATGATCTTCGAGCGTTGATTGCCGCGCATTTGGCGGCGGACATTCAGAAAATCTCAATTCCTTGCAAAGACGGGGTACGAGGCAACCCAATCGTTGTGCCTGCCCAATTGCGCACTCGGTTGCTGGCAGATCAGGTCAATCCTGGCTGTGGAAAATTCACTCGCGGGCATCCTGAATTAGCGCAGAACATCCCCATGAAACAACGCGGCTTTTTCAGTGACATCGATACGCCCGCCGCGTTCGAAGAGTTTGAGATAGAAGCATCACAGAAGGATTCAAAATGAAAAAACTTCGCAGCTATCTCCACGCCTATCGAAAAAAATGGGCACTCACCCCGGAGCAAGCCGAAACACTTGCATCCATTAAATTTCCCTGCTGTTAGAAAGAAAAAGCTATGGAACTCAAAGACGAAATCATCATCAACGCACCTATGGTCCGTGTCTACGAAGCATTGAATGACTCTGATATCTTGCGCGAATGTATCCCTGGATGTGAAGAGCTGATCCAACATTCCGATACTGAACTTGAAGCTAAAATCTTGCTAAAAGTAGGGCCAGTAAAAGCGCGTTTTAGTGGCGATGTTCAGCTGGATAAAAGCGGCGCACCAGATGCATTTTCCCTAACGGGAACAGGCAACGGCGGCGCTGCGGGCAATGCAAAAGGCGGCGCGGATGTCACATTGGTTGCCGACGGTGACACCACGATCCTGTCCTATGACGCCAAGGCGCAAATCAGCGGTAAACTGGCACAACTGGGCAGCCGCTTGATCCAAAGCACATCGAAAAAGCTCGCAGCAAAGTTCTTTAAGAAATTCGCCCAAGTGTTGGATGAAGAAACGATTGGCTAGTCTCATCACATATGAGGACCATGCCGTCGATGTTTTGGCGCAGGTCGCGGCTTATGTCAAAACAGGCCAGCGCTTTGTGCTGGTGACGTCTGTGGATATCAAAGGCGGCAGTGCACGTGATCTTGGGTCACTGGCTGTCGTCAATGATGCGAGCGAGATGACGGGTTATATGTCTAATGGCTGCATCGATCAGGATATCCGGCTTCAGTCGCTGGAGTGTTTGCGCTCAGGCACAGCGCGATTGTTACGATACGGTGAGGGTTCGCCATTCTA
>JALZUL010000114.1 GCA_023301665.1 Ascidiaceihabitans sp. | reverse complement strand
GTGCCGCGGAAAACGTCGCGACCAACTGCTTGATCAGGTTGTGCCGCATAAACGTCAAGCGATGTACGAACATCACCCCGCTCGGTTGTGTTCTCGCCTTCTAGATGGACTTGGGCGCCGTAAAGATTACGTTCATTGCGAACAAACCCATTGCCCGCGAGCGATGCCTGATAGTCACCCCAAACACCAAAGTTGTTGTCTTTTTCTACCCGCAGATAGAAGCGACCGCTGGTCGGCGTATTGTCGACAATCGTGCTATCGTCGCCGTACGTTGGGTAGCCCGAGTTGGGGTCAATACGCTCCAAAATATCGTCAGGGTTGCTTTCATCCAAACGGCTAAACAACTCGTCCAATTCTTCTTCGCCCGTATCGAGTGAGGACGTTACTTGGACACCTTTTTCAGTTTCACCTTCTACGTAATACTGAAGACGGCCAGTGCTGCTCGTATAGCTGCCATCCCGTTCAGACGAATAACGACCATAGGTTAAATCTGCGACGGCGACATAGAACCATTCAGCACCTGGCACCTGAATTGGACGTGTTAGACCAAGGTTCTGACCACCTTCGGTCACTTCAACATCAACGATGTAATCTCCAGGCGGCAAAATGCGGTCGATCACCAGTTGGCCGTCACTATTGGGGCGAATGCGTTCGCCCATAGTTTCTAAAACCGCGTTTGTAGGAATGTTCTCGGCTGAAACAGTAACTGTGGAGCCGGATGTGATCGGTATGTTTCGATTCGCTGTGAATTGGGTGCCTTCCTCGACATCATCAATTTGCGCGCGATCATCAGGAAAGAACAAGGGTAATGCTTGTGTTTCGTCAAACCGGCCACGTGCGTCATATACGCGGTGGACGACAACGATGTCGCGCCCCTCAGGGACGGTTATGCGTGTCTGCCCGTTTGGTTCCACAGGAACAATCTCGAGAACACGTGGTCCACCCGCTGCAGCTCTGTCAATGATCCGCATTTCACCACGTTCAACGAAAGCCGGATAGTTCAGCTCGGAGATAAGCGAGATTTGGTCACCTGGCGCGTAAGCCTGTGGGGTGCCGGCAATTTCAACATCCAAGCGTGGGACCGGATCATTGGCATCCAATTGAATTTGAACATCCGCATTTTCTAAGGCGATATCGGCCTTGCGAACACGATCTTCAACTTGTGGATCTGCATCAACAGGTTCGCCATCCAGCGAGAGGACAAACCCTGAGTTGTTGCTAACGGGTCCTGTATCCGGTTCCGTGTTGGGCAGTACGGGAGCCTTTACAACATCATTGTCCTGCGCACTCGCTGATGGTGTCATCAGCGCGATTGTAAGAGCCAAAACTGATACGTGGTTCATGGAAGGTTTACGCATTTTTTTACTCTCTAATCAATTACTGCAGGCGCAGGATTTGAGTTTCAACAATTAAACGATAGCGACCGATATCTTTCCAACGGCGGTCAATCAGGTCTTCCAATTCGGCAATACGGGTAAGCGCTGTTTGTTTGCTCTCACCGTCTCTGAAGTAACTGATCCGAATAACTGCGGGTGTATCAACCACTTGACCAAGCAGCTGCACGATACCCTGGTCCAAACGGTCAATCGGTTCATTCCCATCAAATGCAGCAGCGGTCAGATCGATGTCCAAGACGCGGCCCAATGCGGCGCCAAAGTTCATTTCTGTCGCGATACCGGCAGTCACACGCATTGTGCGCGGGTTCTCTGTCGTAATCCGGTACCCTGTAGGTAAGGAACGAGGATCAAGTTTCAGAGTGAAGTTTGAACCAATGTTCTCAGGCAACGCTGCGCAAGGCACAGAATAACGGCCATGCTCATCTGTCGTGATGATCGTCCCTGTGGGTGTCACCAAACGGATGTTCGACAGACCAGGTTCTCCTTCGGAAGACCCAACAATTGGCGCTCCCTGACCTGCGAATCTACCACGCAAGAGCGGGCGATTTGCGAAGCTCTGTTCGCCTTCGCCAGCAGCTGGGTCCTGATAACCGTTAAAGTTTCGGTCATCGAAAACTTTACCGATAATGTCAGAGCAATCGAAAACGGCTTCTGGTAGACGGCGTATCGTCGCTGTTGCTGGGTCAGCTAAGACGTCTCCTGTGACTGGATCCAGTGCATTTACTATGTTGGTCAAATCACCCAGCGGCGACCCTGGCCCTACACGTGCAACCAGCTCAAGGGTCACAGTAGCGTTTGGTGCCACCGCAACATTTTCCCAAGTGAGCGCACGACCAGCAACGATGGGTTCAATTGCCACCCCGTCGATCAAGCCACTTCCTGGCGTGTAAACTAGGTCGACTGGCAATGTGTCCAACAAATTAACCGTAATATTAGTTAGACCAGCATTAGATACCGTTATTGTGTAGGGAACTGCGTCGCCAAGGATCACAGCTGTGTCGCCGTCCGTTACCCGTTTCGTTAGTGTAAGTGTCCCTGCTGGGACAGTCGCTGACGCGGGATCGATTGGAATATGGTTATTGACGGTATTCGGGTCACCACCTTGTAAGAAGAACATGAAGAAATACGGTGTCGACGACGTTGGATTTGGAGGGGTCGGCAATGCCGAAACATTACATGCGCCTCCTGGGATCGTGTCAAAGTTCGCTCCGCCTGACGTACAGGTCGTACCATCAAGTGTACCAGCCTCTGGTAGGATTCTGGTGGATGGACCGGTGAAGGTACCAGTATCAACAAACTCGATTGCGTACTTCGTTTCTGTCACAGGGCATTCAGGTGCTGCTCCGGCAACCAAGTCGAATGCATAGAAACCTATAGCGTTGGTAACTTGGTTTTGTTGTCCAGGTAAAAGGCACGCATCAGGGAGGGGTAAACCTGTGGCTGCGTTTACAAACGCGAGTTGGATACCAGATACACCTTGGCCCGTTACAGAATCGTAGACGATACCGTTGGGGTCAATTGGCTGGTTTACCACAGGTTCAACATTCGGGTCGTCAATAGTGACAGGGTCAGAAACCCCAATCGTCACGCCCTCATCCGTTAGGAATGCAACTGTATAATCTCCGGCCGCGAAACCTTCGAACGCATAGCTACCGTCCTGCCCAGTTGTTGTTGTTGCGACAATGTTACCGAAGCTATCGAGCAGATTTACAATGTAGCCTTCGTCTCCAGATTCACCCACATCTAGGGATCCGTCACCGTCATCAAAGAACACTGTTCCCGTCAATGACAATTCGGACGGTACAAAAGGAAGCATGATTACAGTTGGTTCGTCCGCATCGTCGCCGAGAACACCATTTGTGTCTGCAAGAGCAGGATCACCAACTACGTCTACGATATTTCCGTCGGCATCTGCAGTCGGTTCAGTACCAGTATCACTTAGGTCCGTTACGGCCCCAGCGGGACCAACTGGAGCATTCGGATCTGGATTACCATTGGAATCTGTCGCAACGGCTGTTGCGGTTACTGTTGCAGTATTGGCAATTTCTCCAGCGTCTACATCGGTTTGATCTAGAACATATGTCGCAGTCGCGACCACAACAGGACCTTCACCAATTGCAAGGTCACCGTCAAAGCCCAGATCGACTGTAGGCCCGGTTGCAACCCCGGCAAGTGCAGCAAAGCCCAAATCTGCGACTGTAACAGCTGCGACAGCGGTGTTCCCGACGTTCTCAAGCGTAAACTCATAGGTCACAGTATCGCCAGCATTACCCAGCACCTGATCGCCATTGCTATCCGCAACCGAAGACACCGATTTAACGATCTCAATCGCTGGCGCAGGCGCATTCAACGTCAGAACCGTCGGTTCATC
>JALZUL010000113.1 GCA_023301665.1 Ascidiaceihabitans sp. | reverse complement strand
CACGATTTGGTAAATGACCCAGACATGGTTGCGATGATCGCGGCCTCTGCGGCTTTGACCATCTCAGGCGCGCCGTTCCGCGGCCCAATCGCTGCGTGTCGCGTTGGTTTTGAAGATGGCGATTACATCTTGAACCCAGAAGTTGACGACATGCAGGACCTTCGCTTGAAGCCTGAGCAACGTCTTGATCTGGTTGTTGCCGGTACAAAAGAAGCCGTGATGATGGTTGAATCAGAAGCGTATGAGCTTTCTGAGGCAGAAATGTTGGGCGCGGTTAAATTCGCTCACGATTCTATCCAGCCTGTGATCGATCTGATCGTTGACTTGGCAGAAGATGCTGCAAAAGAGCCGTTCGATTTCCAACCTGCTGATTACTCCGCGCTGTCCGCAGCCGTTGCAAAAGCTGGCGAAACTGAAATGCGCGCAGCGTTCGCAATTGCTGACAAGCAAGAGCGTACATCTGCGGTTGCAGCTGCTCGTGCAGTCATCATGGATGCTTTGTCTGACGAAGAAAAAGAAGACGGCAATCTTGGCTCAGCAATGAAGGGTCTGGAAGCAGGCATCCTTCGTGGTGACGTTGTGAAAACCGGTAAGCGTATCGACGGTCGTGCGACTGACGAGATCCGCGACATCGTTTGCGAAACAGGCATGTTGCCACGTACGCACGGTTCGTCTTTGTTCACACGTGGCGAGACGCAAGGTTTGGTTGTGACCACTTTGGGCACCGGCGATGATGAACAATTCATCGACGCGCTTCACGGCAACTTTAAATCCAACTTCATGCTGCACTATAACTTCCCACCCTATTCAGTTGGTGAAGTTGGTCGTGTGTCTGGCCCTGGCCGTCGTGAAATTGGCCACGGTAAGTTGGCATGGCGCGCTTTGCAGGCTGTTCTGCCTGCGGCAACAGATTTCCCATACACAGTTCGCGTTGTGTCTGAGATTACAGAATCAAACGGTTCGTCTTCTATGGCGTCTGTTTGCGGTGGCTCCTTGTCTATGATGGACGCAGGCGTTCCACTTAAGTCTGCTGTTGCTGGTGTTGCGATGGGTCTGATCATGGAAGACAATGGCGAATACGCTATTTTGTCTGACATCTTGGGTGATGAAGATCACTTGGGCGATATGGACTTTAAAGTAGCGGGTACAGAAAACGGTATCACGTCTTTGCAAATGGACATCAAGATCGCAGGCATTACGCCAGAGATCATGGAAAAAGCGCTTGAGCAGGCTCGTACTGGTCGTTTGCACATCCTTGGTGAAATGAGCAAAGCACTGACTGGTGCTGCTGAATTCTCAGCGCACGCGCCACGCATTGAGACCATGCAGATCCCAACGGACAAAATCCGTGAAGTGATTGGTTCCGGTGGTAAAGTGATCCGTGAAATCGTTGAAGTGTCCGGCGCTAAAGTCGACATCAACGACGAAGGCATCATCAAGATTGCGAGCCCGAATGGCGAAGCAATTAAGAAAGCCTACGACATGATCCACTCAATCGTGGCAGAGCCTGAAGAGGGCATGGTTTACACTGGTACGGTTGTTAAAATCGTAGATTTCGGTGCATTCGTGAACTTCTTTGGCAAGCGCGATGGTTTGGTCCACGTTTCCCAAATCGAAAATCGCCGTTTGAACCACCCTTCTGACGTCCTCAAAGAGGGCCAAGAAGTGAAGGTCAAATTGCTGGGCTTTGACGATCGTGGCAAGGTTCGCCTGTCCATGAAAGTTGTAGATCAGGAAACTGGTTTGGAAGTTGTTGAAGAGAAAGCTGAAGAGTAAATCTAGCTCTCTTTTCTAAATGATTGATAGCGCCGCGCCCCTAAAGCACGGCGCTATTTCGTTTAGGGGTATGCTACGCAACCCTCGTGTAATTGTCGCAGATGTTTGTTGCTCAAGCGAAAAGTTGGGTTGATCCCATTGTTCGAATTTTCTGCCTTGCGGCGAATGTCGGCTATTCGTTACTATCCGTTATTATGGAAAACACCGACGCAATACTATCTCTCCTCCCGACTCGACTAAAGGACGCCCGCCGTGCAAAGGGCTTGTCCCTTGACGCGGTGGCTAAACTGTCCGGCGTATCGCGCAGTATGGTCAGCCAAATTGAGCGCGGTGAATCTTCACCAACCATTTCGACGTTATGGAATTTGACCAAGGCCCTTCAGGTGGATTTTGCGGGGCTTCTAGAAGACGACAATGACAGCCGTGTCGAAGTTCTTCGCAGTGCGGATGTCCCTGCAATTGAGAACCACGGGACAGGCTGTTCAATCCGTATTCTTTCCCCCCCAGAAGAAGCCGGACGGCACGAGGTTTACGATCTTAGATTTAGCAAAGGTGGCGTGTTGGATAGTTTGCCTCATGCGCAAGGTGCGCGTGAACATTTGACTGTAATTGAAGGACAGCTGACGGTTTCTAGTGGTGATGCCGTTGAGCAATTATCCAAAGGCGATACCGCTCGTTACGCTGCAGATGTTCCCCATAGGATTAGCGCTGATGGATCCGCGCGTGCGTTTTTGGTGGTGCATGGGGCATAGGCATTTCCATTATCACGGATTATTGTACGATTTAGCATAAATCCACCATTGCGGATTTAATTCCACCATGACATCATCCTGAAAACGGAGACTGCTATGACAACCGCATTTTTAGATCACATCACAAATACACTTGCTCAGATTGAGGAAGAGGGGATGACCAAGCGCGAACGTCTCATCACGTCGCCGCAGGCGGGGAAAATCACCGCAAATGGCAAGCCTGTCATCAACCTTTGCGCCAATAACTATCTTGGGCTGGCGGACCATCCAGACCTGATAAAAGCAGCCAGCGAGGCCATGGATGCCAAAGGGTTCGGCATGGCGTCGGTTCGGTTTATTTGTGGCACGCAGGACCTCCACCGAGAGCTGGAACAGAAACTGGCGCGGTTCTTAGGCAAGGACGATTCTATCCTGTTTGCCGCGTGTTTTGATGCCAATGGCGGGTTGTTTGAACCGCTGCTGGGGCCAGAGGACGCAATCATTTCGGATGCGTTAAACCACGCGTCCATCATCGATGGTATTCGGTTGTGCAAAGCGAAACGATACCGTTATGCGAACTCTGACATGGCCGATCTTGAGGCGCAGCTGAAGGCGGCAAAGGCGGACGGTGCGCGGTTCATCATGATCGCGACGGACGGCGTGTTCAGCATGGACGGATATCTTGCGAACCTGCCGGACATCACCAAACTGGCCGAGACATACGGCGCACTTGTTATGGTCGACGATTGCCATTCGACAGGCTTTATGGGCCCACAGGGCAAGGGCACGCCCGCGCATTTTGATGTGGATGTGGACATTTTAACAGGGACACTTGGCAAGGCGCTTGGTGGCGCAATTGGGGGCTATATCGCGGGGCCACAGCCGGTGATTGACCTGCTGCGGCAACGTGCGCGGCCTTATCTTTTCTCGAATTCCTTGCCGCCCTCGATTGTGGCGGCGGGGATTGAAGCGCTTAGATTGGTTGAAGAAGGCGACGCCCTGCGCGCGCAATTGTTTGAGAATGCCGCTTATTGGCGTGCGGGATTGACCCGGTTGGGTTTTGATTTGCTGCCCGGCGAACACCCTATCATTCCTGTTATGCTGGGCGAAGCCCAAGTGGCCCAAGATATGGCGGCACACCTGTTTGAAGAAGGCGTCTATGTCAGCGGTTTTTTCTTTCCTGTCGTTCCGCGCGGCCAAGCCCGCATTCGCACTCAGATGAACGCGTCCCTGACGAAAGGTGACCTTGATCGCGCGTTGGCCGCTTTCGAGACCGCAGGCAAAGCGGTTGGTGTGATCAAATGAGCAATGAAATGAAAGCACTGGTCAAGGCACATGCCCGCGAAGGGCTTTGGCTGCAAACTGTTCCTGTGCCGGAGGTCGGCCCAGATGACGTGCTCATTCGCATCAATAAAACCGGTATTTGTGGCACGGATATCCACATCTGGAATTGGGATGAGTGGGCGCAAAAGACAGTCCCGGTACCCCTAGTCACCGGCCACGAATTTGCCGGTGAAATCGTTGAGCTGGGTCGGAATGTAGAAGGCCTAGCGTTGGGACAGCGATGTAGCGGCGAAGGGCACTTGATTGGCAAACAGTCCCGCCAAAGCCGCGCGGGCAAGTTCCACCTAGATCCTGAGACACGCGGGATTGGGGTGAACGAGCAAGGCGCATTTGCTGAGTATCTGTGTCTGCCTGCGTTCAACGTGGTGCCGTTGCCCGATGAAATAAGCGACGACATTGGCGCGATCCTCGATCCATTGGGAAACGCGGTTCATACAGCGCTGTCTTTCGATCTTGTGGGCGAAGATGTGTTGATTACGGGCGCTGGCCCGATCGGGATCATGGCGGCGGCCGTTGCGCGCCACGCAGGTGCGCGCAACGTGGTGATCACCGACATCAACCAAGATCGCCTTGATCTGGCGGCACAGGTTGCGGATGTCGTGCCGGTCAATGTGACCAAAGAGGATCTGGCGGATGTTCAGGCGCAGTTAAAGATCACGCAAGGGTTTGATGTTGGGTTGGAAATGTCTGGAAATCAGGTCGCTCTTGATCAGATGGTCGAGGCCATGGTGATGGGGGGACGCATTGCGCTGCTTGGTATTCCGCCGGGCAAAAGCCCCGTTGATTGGAGCAGGATCGTGTTCAAGGCCATCACGATAAAGGGCATCTACGGACGCGAGATATTCGAGACGTGGTACAAGATGATCGCCATGTTGCAAAACGGATTGGACGTTTCAGCGGTCATCACACATCGCTTCGGAGTAACCGATTTCGCCGAAGGCTTTGCCGCGATGAAGTCAGGGCAATCGGGCAAAGTCGTACTAGATTGGACCCCGAGGTAGCAGGCTGACAGCAACGGCGGTGGGATCGGTGGCACCGGCACAAGGCACGGACAGTGGTGTAAAATCACGAGCCTGACCTTCGCAGCCTGCTGCGTCAAAGTTGGGTGCGAGCTCCCTTTCGTGCCGCGTGCAAGCCGCCAAAATACGGGCTAAGTTGATGCTAACAAGCTGACGGCTAACGCATTACAAATGGGTCTGGTATTGGATCATCGCTTGTGCGCAACCAAACAGCTTTCACCTTGGTGTAATCCAGCGCTGCCTGCATGCCGCCCTCTCGACCATGACCCGATAAACCATGC
>JALZUL010000112.1 GCA_023301665.1 Ascidiaceihabitans sp. | reverse complement strand
GTCACGATCAATTCTGCTGTGGGGGTCGAAGCCTATTTGCATCGAAAACCGGTGATTTTGTGTGGGCAAGCTGATTTCCATCACATCGCGCAGGTGGCGCATGACACGCAAGAATTGGGCCGGTTTTTAAAGCAAGAAAAACGCGCAAAGGCGTATGATAAATACGTCTATTGGTATTTCGCTCAGCAGTGCTTGAGTACAAATGAACCGGAACTGCTCGATCGGTTTTTAGAACGTGTTCGCGCACGTGGCTATGAGGTTTGAAGATGAACGACCTGAAACGCAGAAGCATCGAAACCCAATTTGGTTTGGTCTGTGTAAGTGAGCGTGATGGGGCAATTGTAAAGCTTGATTGGGTGGAATCTGTTTTTGCTGATCGCTCTGATATTTTGGACGAAGCAGCGGCCCAAATGACAGCCTATGATCTGGGGCGGTTAGAGATTTTTGATATTCCATTGGCTGTCGCTGGGACAGATTTCCAAAGAGATGTATGCGATGCGATGTCAGCGATCCCTTTTGGGTACACGCGCACTTACGGTGAGATTGCGAAAGATCTTGGTGTTCCGGCACAAGCTGTTGGGCAGGCCTGTGGGGGCAATCCGATTGCCATCATAATTCCATGCCACCGCGTGATGGGAGCGAAAGGTTTGACCGGTTTTTCAGGTGCTGGCGGTGTGGAAACTAAGGTCGCGTTGTTGCGCCATGAAGGTGCTGCCAGTCTGTTGATTTAGCAAAGGCTCGCGGGCACTTAAGTTTTGGCTTGCGGGATCAGCTGCTGGGCAATGCCCGCACTCACTAAGTAAACGCTTGTCACGACGAGGCCCCAATGGGCCCAGCTTTCGGGATGAAAATCAAACCATGCAGCCCAACCGGCAAAACCGGTCCAAGCCAACGCCATGGGAAGGGTCACTGGGCGCCACCGTTCAGTGCGCACAGGGTGCACAAACTTTAGGGGCAAGAACATCGCGACTGCGAGTGTCGCGACCAACCCGAAAGACACCCAGAAATTGGGTTCTAAGGCAAAGATCACCAATACCAACATGTTCCAGCACCCCGGAAAGCCTGAAAACGAGTTGTCTTTTGTTTTCATGCGAGTATCTGCGAAATACATTGCCGATGTGAAGGTGATGACAATGATTGCGAACCATCCGGTCCATCCGTTCATCAAGCCTGATTGAAACAGCGCGAATGCCGGAATAAAAACATATGTTAAATAGTCGATGATCAGGTCAAGCAAAACGCCATCAAACTCGGGCGCATTTTTCTTAACGTTGAAATGACGTGCCAATGGTCCGTCAATTCCGTCAACAAAGAACGCAACAACCAGCCAAAGGAACATCAGGTCCCATTTGGCCTCGACAGCGGCCAGCATGGCCAGCATTGCGAAAACGGCACCTGTGGCAGTCAACAGATGTACGGAGAGGGCGCGGAGTTTTGGTGTCATGATGCTTACATGGCCTAAGGCGATCCTGAATGCAAAACAAAACCCGCCAGTTTGACTGACGGGTTTCATAAATTTAGTCAGATAGAAGCGTATGGCTTACTGATCTTGGCCCAAACGAACTTCTTCCATTGGGTAGGCTAGGAAGTCAGAGTCTTCGTAAGGTGCGTGGCAATCGTGGCAGAAGGATTGTTTAACCTTCATTGTTTTGCCGTTTGGTTGCACGCCTGTGTAGAGCCAGTCGTTTGTTTCAGGAATTGAGCCGGCTTCCATTTTTGTCATCATCAAAAGTGGGCCAGGGCGCGCTTTTTTCTTTTTGATGGAAACTGTGATGGATTCTTTTGCCAAGATCGAACCGACCGGCATTGTGAAGCCTTCTTCTTCGTATTTCAGATATTGCTCAGCTGCGATATCGTTTGCGAAAGTGTTCAAGATACGGTTGCCGTGTGCGCCTTGAATGGCTGCGCGTGTGGATGTCGGTGCCCATGAACGATAGTTCGCACCGATTTCGTCACCTTCGCGGCCGTAGCCTTCGATCAAGGTTTCTTCGAGGCACTCATAAAGCGCTACGATTTGATCGGCTTCTAGGTCAAATTGATCTTCGACAGTGACAGCGGCACAATCTTCTGCAAATGCTGAAGTTGCTGTTAAAGCAAGGCCGAAAGCTGCTGCGCTGATGCGTGTGGCTAGTGTCATAGTAAATTCCAGTACGTAGTTTTCATTTAGAATCGAAACCTAGAAGGTCGACGTTGATTTTAGTATGCCAGAAAAATAGACAAAACTGCATAAACTTTTTTGTGAAGCCAATTTAGCTAGCGGATTTGTGCTTTCGGGTGTGCCTGTTCATAAACATCCAAAAGCCTGGCGGTGTCGACCGCCGTATAGGCTTGGGTGGTTGAGAGTGACGCGTGCCCAAGC
Source organism: Ascidiaceihabitans sp. (assembly GCA_023301665.1). Taxonomy (GTDB): domain Bacteria; phylum Pseudomonadota; class Alphaproteobacteria; order Rhodobacterales; family Rhodobacteraceae; genus Ascidiaceihabitans. Next base: position 2,705 of record JALZUL010000112.1, on the reverse strand, counting down.
AATTCTTGAATGGTCCTGAGATCCCCCCCCGCATTTAGGAGATGGGTGGCAAAACTGTGGCGCATCGCATGTGGCGTCGCTGATGCAGGCAGACCAAGTTGCATGCGCGCTGCCGCCATCGCTTTTTGGATCGCACGCGGTGACAAAGCGCCGCCACGTACGCCGCGAAACAATGGCCCGTCGTCATTCAGGATATGAGGGCAGGCTTTTGTGTAAGCGCTCACAGCATCACGCGCCGCATCAACAACGGGAACGATGCGTTCTTTGCCGCCCTTACCAACGATACGCATCACTTGGGGGAGCGGTGCATCGCGCCCCAACAATCCAAGAGCCTCAGAAATTCGCAGACCACATCCCCAAAGCAACGTGACCACGGCTGTGTCACGTGCGGCGACCCACGGCTCAAGTGATTGCATTTCGACAGTCTCGATCATGTCACGGGCTGCATCAACTGCAAGCGGACGTGGTAGCTTTTGGGTGAACTTTGGCGAGCGCGTCAAAAGAACAGCAGTGGGCTCAAAGCCCTCGCGCGCAGCAAGCCATCGATAGAACACCTTTACGGCGGACAGTTTGCGGGCCAAGGATCTCGGCCCAACGCCAGTGTTGCGGCTGTTCGCCATCCACGACCGCATATCGCCGATCGTGATTTGGGAAAGCGCACTCAACCCTTGGGGTTCCCCCTTGTGGCCAGTGATAAACGCCAGAAACTCTGTGACGTCGCCTGTATAGGCGGTCAGGGTGTTTTGCGTGGCCCCTTTAAGGGACTTTTGGTGCTCAAGCCAACCCTGTAGTGCATCACGCGCCGCAGGAGAGATCATACTCACGACAACCAGCGTCGCATGGCGCGTTCAAAAACACCCGTAAAGAAGGACAGCAGGTCAGTCCCCTGTTGCGGGCCAAACATATGCGGGTCTTCGGCACCCATGACCAATAGGCCGGGCAATCTTCCCGCGCCAAAGTCCAGCTTCAAGCAGGCTTCCGAACGTATCCAGTCGGCTTTTTCGCCATATATCGTTTCAGAGGCATCTTGCACTTGGCGCAAGGTGACTTGACGGACTTGTCCGCCGCGCCCTTGGCTTAGATAGTCATCGATATACCCTGGTTCCGCGACATTCAGGACATCCCCCAAACGTTTCACGGCACTGTTGTTATCGTTCTGCACGGATTCCAAAACCAATTTGGTCGCATCTACGCGCAAAATCTCTGAGACTTCGCCGCCCAAATCACGCAAGAACGGCTCAAATTCGACCGGATCAAGCATACGTAAAATAGCGCGGTGCACTTGGTTTGTTCCGGCAAGGTTTTCGTATGCGGCTGCGATCACGGAACGATGCGTGTCCTCAAGCCGATCAAGGCGGCTTTCCAAACGGTCCATCGCAATGCCGCGCAGGTCGACAATATTGCCACCCATCGCACGCTCATTGGCAGCGATCAACGCTTGCATCAGGTCCTTGTCATCAAGGATCACGTTCGGTTGCGAGATGATCGCTTCGCGCAAAGTATCTTCTATTTTCGGGCTACTGCTCATGTTTGCCTCTGAATTTTTGTTGGTGCGTAACACGTAAATCGCGTTGAATCTAAAATTTTTTGTCTAAAAAATGGATATTTTGTTAATTGTGGCGCAAATCAGCGTCACATTCGGAAGTTTATTGAATTTCCTTACCCCGACAGGTGGAAAATTCATGAATGCCGCCCGTCATAGTGGAGGTTGCGTGGCCTAAAGGTAAAACTGTTTGATGTCTCGACTATCTGACACCGCGAGTTTATCGTTTAGCGGGTGGCGCTGGCGCGTGTGATACGCACCAGCAGTGTGCTTACAAGATTGATTGACCTGTTTTCGCCCAGTCTTTCATGAACTGTTCTAGACCTTTGTCCGTCAGCGGGTGTGACGCCAATTTCTTGATGACTTCTGGTGGAGCAGTAATCACGTCGGCACCGACAACCGCACAATCGTGGATGTGGTTCACAGAGCGAATGGATGCCGCCAGAATGTTTGTTTCAAAGCCATAGTTGTCATAGATGGTGCGGATGTCTTCGATCAAGTTCATGCCATCCAGATCAATGTCGTCTAGGCGACCGATGAATGGGGAAATGAATGTCGCGCCAGCTTTTGCAGCCAACAACGCTTGGTTCGCGGAAAAGCACAGGGTCACGTTGACCATTTTGCCTTCGCCGGAAAGAACCTTACAGGCTTTCAAACCATCCCAAGTTAGCGGCAGTTTTACTGTGACGTTTTCAGCGATTTCAGCAAGTTCACGGCCTTCCGCGATCATGGCATCCGCTTCAAGGGCCACAACCTCTGCAGAGACCGGACCGTCAACTAGGGCACAGATTTCTTTGGTCACTTCAAGGATGTCACGGCCTGACTTCAAAATCAGTGAAGGGTTGGTTGTAACACCGTCTACCATGCCCAGATCGTTGAGTTCTGCGATGGCGTCGATTTCGGCTGTGTCGACAAAGAATTTCATGTGTTCTGGTGTCCTATATTATATGGCGGTAACGTTCGGTTTTGAACGGTAGTGTTGTCTTGTATTTGCATGTACCTCAACTTGATGACATCGAAAACCCTCAACCTTAACGGAGCAGGATGTGGCGCAGCCCTCAGTAGATCCACAGTATTTTGACGAAGGTACGCTGATAGGTGTCCTGACGGCCCAGCCGCTTAACCGGATGTTGGATTATAAGGCCCCTGAAGGTGGCTGTCA
>JALZUL010000111.1 GCA_023301665.1 Ascidiaceihabitans sp. | reverse complement strand
CAAGACAGCGACGCGGTTATTACCGACCGGATGAACAAAAGCTGGGACGAGATCAGCCATTGGGGTGGCTATGATTTCGTTTTGGTCAATGATGATCTCGACGCAACCGAAGAGCGCCTTAAAACTATCATTTCTGCCACGCGTTTGCGGCGCTCTCAGCAGCCGCAATTGACAGAACATGTTCGTAATCTGCAAACCCAGTTTGAGGAGACACCATGACCATTTATGCCTTGGGCGATGATACGCCGCAAATGCACGCCGATACATGGGTGGCCGCAGATGCCAACCTGATTGGTAAAGTCGTGCTCGAGGAAGGATCTTCGGTCTGGTTCAGTTCGACTATTCGCGCAGATCACGAGATCATCTTGGTGGGTGCTGGCAGCAATGTGCAGGAAAATACCGTGATGCATGTGGACGCAGGCTTTCCGCTCACAATCGGGAAAAACTGCACCATCGGCCATAAGGTGATGCTGCATGGATGCACGATTGGGAACAACACGCTTATCGGTATGGGCGCGACAATCCTGAACGGCGCAAAGATCGGCAACAATTGCTTGATCGGCGCAGGTGCGTTGATCACTGAAGGCAAGGAAATCCCTGACGGGTCGTTGGTGATGGGGGTGCCGGGCAAAGTTGTTCGCCAACTCGACGAACAGGCCATCAATGGGCTTGAGGCCTCGGCTCTGCATTACCAGCAAAACATGCGCCGGTTCCGAGATACGCTAACTGTTGTAGAATAAAGGCACGTCAGCGGATGCAAACCGAAGCGATAAAGCTTGTCCTTGATGCGATTGCGATGCCCACTGTTGCAGTGGACGCTTTTGAGCAAATCATCGCGATGAACAAAGAGGGCGAAGCGTTGTTTGGTGCGCACGCGCTTAATCGCAACTACAAGACGATGATGCGCCAACCCTCCGTCTTTGAAACGATTGAAAAGACCCTTTTGGATGGCAAGGATCGCGATACCAGTTTTCAAAGCACAGTGAATGGAACCGCGACCAGTTATGACGTGAGCTGTCGCGCAGTGCGACCTGACCCACAATTTCCGCTGAGCCACGTTATTTTGTGTTTCAAAGACGTGACAGACATCAACCAAGCGGGTCAGATGCGCCGCGATTTTGTGGCGAATGTGAGCCACGAATTACGCACACCTTTGACGGCGATGATTGGTTTTATTGAGACACTTGCAGGTCCTGCGCGCGACGACCCCAAAGCACGAGATCGATTTCTACCTATCATGCAGGGAGAAGCACAGCGGATGAACCGTCTGGTCGGCGAATTGTTGTCCTTGAGCCGCGTTGAGGTCGATGAGCGCGTCAAACCTCGTGACCTCATTTGTCTGAACAGTGTTTTGCGCGAAACACTGGATGCGCTCAATCCATTAGCGGAAAAGGACGGCATCACGATCGAGGCTGAGTTGCCTGAAAAGCCGCTGAACCTTACGGGGGATGCGGATCAATTACGCCAAGTGTTCACCAATCTGATCGAGAATGCGATCAAATATGGGGGGGAGGGTAAAAACGTCACCTTGCGCATGAGCATTTCGGAGCGTGATGATGTTTTGCGCGGTCCCGGTTGCCGCGTGGACGTGATCGATTACGGGGCTGGTATCGCGGCGATCCACCTTCCGCGTCTGACGGAACGTTTTTATCGCGTTGATGATCACCGAAGTCGTGAATTGGGGGGGACTGGCCTTGGCCTTGCGATTGTAAAGCACATCATCAATCGTCACCGCGGCGAGATGCGAATCTCGAGCACAGTGGGGCAGGGAACAACCGTCTCTGTGATCTTACCTGTCGAAGCGTCAGCTCTGCGGTAAACAAAGAAATTCGATAAAATAGGGCGATTTTTCGATATTTTCCCTGACTGTCATGAAACTGTTACACAGCTGTCACAAAAGCATAACAGTACAAATTTAACAGCACGCTCATGGTGGCCATTCGGGTTCACTATAAAATGTCACTTCAGGAGACAGTTATGTCGTTTGTGAAATTCTCTACGTCCGCGCTGGCCATTGCCGCCGTATCCGCAACATCCGCTGCAGCGCGTGATCAAGTCCAAGTCGCCGGTTCTTCAACCGTGCTGCCATATGCGTCCATCGTGGCCGAGGCTTTTGGCGAAAACTTTGACTACCCAACACCGGTTGTTGAATCCGGTGGATCATCTGCTGGCCTTAAGCGTTTCTGCGAAGGTGTGGGTGAAAACACCATCGACATCGCAAACGCATCTCGCAAAATCAAAGACAGCGAAATCGCTGCTTGTGCGAGCGCTGGTGTAACGGACATCATCGAAGTTCGTATCGGGTATGACGGTATCGTTTTCGCATCCGACATCGCTGGCGAAGAATTCGCATTCACACCAACAGATTGGTTCTTGGCTCTGTCCGACGAAATCATGGTTGATGGCAAAATGGTTGCCAACCCAAACACCAGCTGGAACCAAGTGAACGCGTCTTTCCCTGACCAACCAATTCAAGCATTTGTTCCAGGCACAAAGCACGGCACACGTGAAGTTTTCGAAGACAAAGTGATCTTGGAAGGCTGTGAAGCAACAGGCGCTTTGGAAGCAATCGAAGCGGCAAACGGCGGCGACCACAAAGCTGCGGAAAAAGCCTGCATCGCATTGCGCACAGATGGCAAATCTGTCGACATCGATGGCGACTATACAGAAACGCTGGCGCGGATCGAAAGCAACAAAGACGGCATCGGCGTGTTTGGTTTGGCATTTTACGAAAACAACACAGACAAGCTGCAAGTCGCGACAATGTCTGACATCGTACCATCAACAGAAAGCATCGCGACCGGCGAATACCCAGTGTCTCGCCCATTGTATTTCTACATCAAGAAAGCCCACGTTGGCGTGATCCCAGGTCTGAAAGACTTTGCTGAGTTCTTTGTCGCTGACGAAATCGCAGGCGCTGATGGTCCTTTGGCGGAATACGGTTTGGTGTCTGATCCTGAACTGGAAGAAACACAATCCGCAGTGTCTGACGAAGTTGTTCTTGGCTCAGACTCTTAATCTATACAAAATCAGAGAGGTCGCTCAGTTTTCTGAGCGGCCTTTTCGCTGCATTATTTTCCGGAGCAAAGCATGAGCACGACAAGCCTATTGGTGTTAACGGTCATCATTTTAGCCATTGCTGGATATTTGATGGCAAGCAAACGTGCTGTTGCAGCTGCGGGTGGCGACCGGCGTAAGTTGCATTCGCTTCCAGTCTATTATGGCACCAACGCTGCGATGTTCACCGCAATCCCCGCATTGGGGATTTTGGCTATTTGGCTTCTGGCTCAACCGATGTTGATTGATCGCGCGGTTCTAAGCACCTTACCCGACACTATCATCACTGAGGGTTCATCCGCAGGATTGGTTATGAGCGACGTGCGCCGTGTGTCAGAGGGGCTAGATACACTTGTGTCCTCTGGTGTCATGAGTGCCAGCGAAGCCAAGGACCTTGATGCAGAACAAACCGATATTCGCGCTGTGCTGGCGGATGCTGGCGTGGCCCTAGGGTCAGACGTGAAACCTGAGGTGCTGTCCGCGGCACAAGATTACCGTAAGGCATCAAGCAACGGGCAGTTTGCGATGGCCATTGTTGTTTCTTTGTTGGCGCTCGTTGGCTTTGCTCTGTCTGTTATGGCGGCCAAGCCCGACTTTCGCGCACGCAACACTGTAGAGCGGGGCATGATGGCTTTGTTGGTTTTGGCCGCGTCTTTGGCCATTTTGACCACCGTCGGCATCGTTTTCTCGATGCTCTTTGAATCCATCAATTTCTTTCGCCTTCACCCATGGACGGATTTCTATTTTGGATCGTCATGGGCCCCAAACTTTCGCGGCGATAGCGATCTGTCTATCCTGCCGCTGCTGTGGGGTACGCTTTACATTTCGATCATCGCCTTAGCTGTTGCGGTGCCGGTTGGTTTGTTCGCAGCGATCTATCTAAGCGAATACGCGGGGCCAAAGATGCGCGCGATT
>JALZUL010000110.1 GCA_023301665.1 Ascidiaceihabitans sp. | reverse complement strand
TGGCAGGTTTCTCAGGTGCGTCAGTGCCGTGGGCTTTCCAAAATACGATGCTGCCTGCGCGGGCAAAGCCGACAACGCTGATCAAGCTTGATCCCAAGATAACGGCCCAAACCCAAATCATAAGATTACTGTCGAACGAGGCTTGCAAGACTAACAATTTGCCCAAGAACCCAGATAGCGGCGGTAGGCCAGCCATAGCGATGGCTGCGGCAAAGAACATCCCAGCGGTAAGCGCATTGCCAGCAATCGCAGGCTGTGGGGTCAGCTCAAGGTTGCCGCGACCTGTACGCACCAAATCGGTGATAAGGAACAAGGCGGCACCTGCCAGCGTCGAATGAATGATGTAGTAAAGTGCCGCGGCAATGCCCTCGGGTGTGAAGAGCGCGATCGAGATCATAACCATGCCCATTGAGCCGATAACCGAGTATGCGACCAGACGATCGAGCCGTTTGGCGGCCAGTACCCCGATCATCCCGATGGCAACAGACAAAAGCGCAGCTGGCAATAGCCAAAGGTCATGCAAACCTGCTGTGGCTTCAAGCTCTGGTGGGAAGATCATCGTGTAAACACGGATGATGGCGTAAGCGCCAACCTTAGTCATGATCGCAAACAAAGCGGCCACAGGGGCAGGGGCCTCGGCGTAGCTAGAGGGCAGCCAGAAGTGCAGCGGCACAAGTGCGGCCTTAATCGCAAAGACCAGCAGCAATAAGACTGCTGCGACGCGAATGCCGACGGTGTCTTCGGCCGGAACCAAGGCCACGCGGTGCGCAAGGTCTGCCATGTTGAGCGTCCCTGTTTCAGCATAAAGCGCGCCAAGGGCGAACAGGAATAGCGTTGAGCCGATCAAGTTGAACAGCACATACTGAACACCGGCACGTAGACGCGCGTTACCACCTGCATGGATCATCAGGCCGTATGAGGCGATCAAAAGCACCTCAAAGAAGACAAACAGGTTGAACAAGTCACCGGTGAGGAACGCGCCCATAATGCCCATCAGTTGGAATTGGAACAAGGCGTGGAAATGTTGTCCACGGTTATCCCAGCCTGATCCAATGGCGTAAAGCAGCACAAAGAGCCCAAGAACGGCGGTTAAAAGAACCATTGTTGTAGACAAGCGATCCCCAACAAGAACGATCCCGAATGGAGCGGCCCAATCGCCCAACTGGTACAAGACGGCAGAACCATCCGCGACTTGCAGTGATAGGCCAAGTGCCACACCAATCAGTGCCACGACACCTGCGACGGACAAGGCACGTTGGATGCCGATGTGATAGCGCGCAGCCAGCACGATGAAAGGTGCCAAAAGAGCAGGCAATACGATAGGGGCGATGATCCAATGGGTCATGATTGGCCCTCCGCATGGTCTTTGGATGGGGTGATTTGGTCATCCACGTGATCGTCGTCTGAGCCTAAGAAGGCCCCAAGACCGATCATCACAACCACGGCTGTCATCCCAAACGAGATCACAATCGCTGTTAGGACCAAGGCTTGTGGCAGCGGATCTGTATAGGTTGTGACACCATCTTGTAGAATGGGCGGCGCACCAACAACCAAACGACCAGAGGCGAACAAAAAGACGTTCACCGCGTAGGTGAGCAGTGAGATGCCCAAGATCACAGGAAAAGTACGAAGACGCAAAGTCAGATAGATACCGCCGGCGGTTAGGATGCCGATGGCTGAGGCAACAAGAAATTCCATGTTACACGCCCTCCTTTAGGGAAGCCGAGCCATTGGCTGGTTCCAGATCATCTTGTGACGGGTCGTTGTCCATAGGTTGGTCGCTCTCAACTTTATGAGCGCTGCGCGCAAGGCGAGAGAAGCTTTCGAGCGACAGCATTACAGCACCAACCACGGCAAGGAATACGCCCAAATCGAACAGGGCAGCGGTGGCCAGTTCAAACTTTTCAAACGGCGGAATGCGCACATATGTGAAATCCGAGGTGAGGAATGGTTTACCAAAGAACCAAGCACCCATTCCCGTGAAGCCTGCGATCAAAACACCTGCGCCAATCACGCCGTGATAGGGGTAATGCAGGCGCGCAGAGGCCCATGAGAACCCACTGGCCATATATTGCATCACAACAGCAATCGAGACGATCAAGCCAGCGATAAACCCGCCGCCCGGTTCGTTGTGACCGCGTAAGAAGATGTAGAAACCCACCATCAAGACCACAGGCATGATGACCCGCGTCAGGACAACCATCATCATTGGGTGCACATTTCCAGCGCGTGCTTGATCAGGCTTACGGTTCAAAAGGCGTGCGCGGACCGGGCCGTGCAACAAGGTTTCGGTCAAGGCGTAAATCAACAATGCAGCGATGCCCAAAACGATGATCTCGCCAAAGGTGTCAAAGCCACGGAAATCAACAAGGATCACGTTGACCACGTTCGTACCGCCGCCACCTTTGTAAGAATTGGCGAGATGGTATTCTGAGATTGGCGTGCCAACGGCGTCGCGCAACAAGAAATAATACGCCAATGCAAAAGTCGCGAGGCCTGCGATGACCGAAAGCCCAATATCACGCGCACGACGTAAGGTGCTGCTTTCAATTGGGGTGCGGTTGGGCAGGAAGTTGAGCGCCAGAAGCAGCAAGATGATTGTCACGACCTCGACAGTGAACTGGGTCATTGCCAAATCAGGTGCGCTTAGGAACACAAAACCAACCGAAACCATCAGCCCAACGATCCCGATCATGATCAATGCCAAAAGGCGGTTGCGATGGAAGAAGACCAAGCCAACAGTTGCAGCGACCAACATCAACCAGCCTGCGATGAATACGAGGTCAGCAGGTTGCGGTATGCGTGTTGCTGGCGAAATCGTGCCGCTTGTCCATGCATGATAGCCTGCGGCGACGATCGTGACTGTCCCGATGGCGGCGTAGCGCGAGAACGAACCATTGTGCAGTGGCAAGATCGCGGCCCGTGCGAGGTTTGCAGCTGTCTCGACGACGGCTTCAAAAATCGGTTTGGCTTCGGGGCGCGGCGTGGCGTCCCACAGGCGCAGTGCGGGTTTGAAGATCGACAAGATCAACAAGCCACCAACGACGGCAATGATAGACATATAAAGGGCAGGGACCAAGCCGTGCCAGATTTTAAGGTGCGCCTTTGGCAATTCAGCGGCGTTCCCCAAAACAGAGGCGGTGACGAGCTTCACAAAGGGTTCCGCCAAAAACGGCGCGACACCGATTGTGACTACGAGCACGACAAGGATCGCAGGGGGCAACCATAGCCCTTTGTTTGGATCATGTGGCATTGCAGGGTAGTCATCACGCACAGGGCCAAAGAAAACATGGCCGATCAGGCGGAAACAATAAGCGGCAGAGAACAATGACCCAAAGGTCGCCAACGCCGGTACCAACCACGGTGTGTTAAAGAGAACGGTATGGTTTGCCTCTTCCAGCATCATTTCCTTGGACAAGAAGCCGTTCAGCAGCGGAATACCTGCCATAGACAGAGCTGCAAGAGAGGCAATAACAAATGTCACCGGCATCAGCTTGCGCAAGCCACCAAGTAGACGAATGTCACGTGTATGCGCTTCGTGATCGATGATCCCTGCGGACATAAACAATGCGGCTTTGAAGGTCGCGTGGTTCAAGATATGAAAAACCGCCGCCATGGCACCAAAGGCGGTGCCGGTGCCCAAAAGCATCGTGATCAGGCCCAAGTGGCTCACAGTGGAAAAGGCAAGAAGCGCTTTAAGGTCGTGTTTGAACAGGGCAATGACAGCGCCTAGAACCATCGTGATTAGGCCAACGGTGGTCACAATCATAAACCATTCTGGCGTGCCAGACAGCACAGGCCACATGCGTGCCATCAAAAAGATGCCAGCCTTAACCATGGTCGCAGAGTGCAAATATGCAGAAACGGGCGTAGGTGCCGCCATCGCGTGCGGTAGCCAGAAATGGAAGGGAAACTGCGCTGATTTGGTAAAGCACCCAAGCAGGATCAAAAGCAAAGCAGGTAGATACAGCGGATCCGCTTGGATCAGCTCACGGTGTTGCAAGATAACACTTAGGTCATAACTGCCAACGATGTTGCCAAGGATCAGCATGCCACCGATCATCGCCAAGCCACCCATGCCGGTTACAGTCAGAGCCATGCGCGCGCCTTGGCGCCCTTCGGGGAGATGCTTCCAATACCCGATCAAAAGGAATGAGGAAAGCGACGTAAGCTCCCAGAAGACAAGCAAAAGAAGGATGTTGTCGCTAAGGACGATACCGACCATGGCACCCTGGAACAGCAGCAAATAGGTAAAGAATTCGCCCATGTTGTCTTTGCGGCTTAGATAATGGCGGGCATAGGCGATGATCAAAAGCCCAATACCTAGGATCAAGGTGGCAAAGAAAAAGCCAAGCCCATCAAGCATTAAGGTGAAATTCAAGCCCAGTATCGGCAACCAGTCGACCTGTGCCATGACGACTTCGCCTGCTAAAACAGTAGGCAGATTGGTCATTAAGCCGATAAATGCCGCAAGTGAGACGGTAAAGGTGACACCTGCGCAAGCGGCACGACCGGCAGAGTTCATAAGCCCCGGCAACAATGCGCCAAAGAATGGTAATGCGACGATAAAAAAGAGGGACACGTGAACTCCTGTTCCGAACAACGTAAGCAAATACGCAATACTCAAGTGGATTCGCAACAGGCTATAAGAAAATGTTATTCTTTGGAATTGTTTCGGGCAGGGGCATAACCTTACCCGTGGCATTGATTTAGTCTGTGAGCGTCACCCAATCAGAGCCATTTGACGAAGAACGTTGGCATGCATCGACAAAACGAACACCGTCAACGCCTTCGTTTATTCCGATGCTGTTTTTGGTTGGTTCTTGGCCTGTGATAACGTCTGCGGCCTCGCGGTAAAGTGTTGCGAACGCCTCAAGATACCCCTCAGGGTGGCCGCCGGGGATACGTGTCACGGTGTTTGCCGCTTCAGTTGCACCAGCGCCGCCACGCGTTATCATTTGCGGCGGTTGATTAAGTTTCGTGTACCATAGGATGTTTGGGTTCTCTTGTGCCCATTTGATAGAGCCGAGTGTGCCGTAGATCGCCAAAGTAAGGTTGTTTTCGTTGCCTATTGCGACTTGGCTTGCCCAGATGTGCCCATGTGAACCACCTTCGAATTGAAGATGCACCCGTGCATCATCATCAACAGCGCGCCCCTCAACATGGGACTGTAGCGTCGCGTTTAGCTTCGTTGCGCGCAGGCCTGATACAAAGCAGGCCAAATTGTAGGCGTGTGTGCCGATGTCACCAACCGCACCACCGCCGGCTTGTGATGGGTCCGTGCGCCACGCGGCTTGTTTGTTTTCGCGATCAGGTGCGGTGCTTAACCAATCTTGGAGGTAATTTGCCTCGATAATTCTGATTTCGCCAAGCGCACCGTTTTGGACCATCTCGCGCGCTTGTCGGATCAAGGGGTAGCCTGTGTAGTTGTGGGTTAAAAAGAAATGGGCGGAAGACGACTGCGCGACGGATTGCAAACTTTTGGCTTGGGCCAGTGTTGCGGTCATGGGTTTGTCGCAGATAACCGAAATGTTTTGGGATAAAAAAGCTGCAGCGATCGGGCCATGAAGGTGATTGGGCGTCACGATCGACACCGCATCGATGCCATCAGAGCGCGCGGCTTCGGCTTTTGCCATCTCGCGGTAATCTGCATACGAGCGATCCGGTTCCACCCCCAGTTCAGCCGCCGAGGCGTGTGCCCGTGCCGCTTGCGAGGCAAAAGCGCCTGCGACAAGATCAAAGCGACCATCCAAACGGGAAGCAATTCGGTGAACACCACCAATAAAGGCGCCTTGGCCACCGCCAACCATTCCCAGTTTGAGCTTTGTCATCTTAGTAACCCATCATTTTGCGCAACGCTGCATGATCTGTTTGACCACCTGCAAAGTCGTCAAAGGCTCTCTCGGTTTGTTGGATCAGGTGGCTCGCAATAAAGGGGGCACCCTCTGCCGCGCCTTGTTCGGGGTGCTTTATGCAGCATTCCCATTCCAATACAGCCCAACCATCAAAGCCATATTGCGTGAGACGCGAGAAAATCCCTTTGAAATCGACTTGCCCGTCGCCCAACGACCGGAACCGTCCGGCGCGGTCTTTCCAACCGGAATACCCTGAGTAGACGCCTTGACGTCCCGTTGGATTGAATTCCGCGTCCTTGACGTGAAATGCGCTGATCCGCTCGTGGTAGATGTCGATAAAGGCCAGATAGTCTAACTGCTGGAGTAGGAAATGCGAGGGATCATAGGTGATTTTGCACCGCGTATGATCATCCAGCGCTTCAAGGAAACGTTCAAACGTTGTGCCGTCGAAGACATCCTCGCCTGGATGGATTTCAAAGCCGAGATCGACGCCTTGATCATCGTAAACATCCAAAATGGGTTTCCATCGGCGCGCGAGTTCGCTGAAAGCTTCTTCAACTAGACCATCAGGGCGTTGGGGCCACGGATAGACATAGGGAAATGCCAAAGAGCCGGGAAACCCAACCGCGCCCGTGAGCCCGAGATGGTTAGAGGCCTTGGCAACTTTGGTGACTTGATCGACAGCCCATTTTTGGCGCGCAGCTGGATTGCCGTGCAACCTCTCAGGCGCAAAGGCGTCAAAAGCTGTATCGTAAGCGGGGTTTACGGCCACCAACTGTCCTTGCAGGTGGACCGATAGCTCGGTGATCTCAACACCATGTTCAGCACATACACCTGCGATTTCGTCACAATAGGTTTTGCTTTCAGCGGCTTTGTCCAGATCGAAGACACGCGCATCCCAAGTTGGAATTTGCACGCCTTTATAGCCCAGATCAGCCGCCCATTTTACGATGGAGGGCAGGGTGTTAAACGGGGCCTCGTCGCTCAAGAACTGAGCGAGAAAAAGGGCAGGGCCTTTGATTGATGTACTCATCTCATCCTCCACTCGTTGCTTAAACCATTAGGGCGCGGGCTTGATCCGGCCCCATAAAGGCGGGGCGTTCGCAACGGGTCGTCATCGCCATCACTTGACCTGTTTCACCGGCTTCCAAGACAGCTGTCATCACCTCAACAACATGAGTCGCAAAGGCATCGTTGCAGCGATGTGGGCGGTCTTGCGCGATGGCCAGTGCCATATCCGCTAAACCGGCACCACGGTAATTTGCTTGATTGTCTTCAAAATTGGGAACCGCAAACGGGTGGTCCCATGTTTTGACAACAGGCGGCTTGGCACGTTCGGTTATTGTGAGTTCGCCGCCAAAAAAGTTCGGATCAGGTAGGTTCATTGTGCCTTCGGTGCCGTAAAGCTCCATGATAGGGTGATTGCTGGCCCAAACATCCCAGCTGGCAAGAAGGGTGATGATTGCGCCGCTTTCAAACGACAAAACCGCATGGATAGTCGTTGGGGTTTCGACAGGTACAGATTCACCATCACGTGGACCATTGCGAATGGTGCGTCTGGCGTGAGCTGAACCGGTAAAGCTGGTAACGGCTTTGACGGGCCCTAACATTTGGACCAAATTACAAATGTAATAGGGACCTAGATCAAGAATTGGTCCGCCACCTTTTTGGAAAAAGAAGTCGGGGTTCGGGTGCCAATCTTCCATTCCGCTGGACATGACAACCGCGGCTCCGTGGGTCACGGTTCCTATGGCACCATCATCCACAAGGCTACGGGCCAGCTGATGGCTTGATCCCAGAAATGTATCAGGTGCTGAGCCAATTCTAACATTGTTGGCTTGTGCGACAGTGGCCAAATCTTGTGCCTCTTGCAGGGTCAAAACAAAAGGTTTCTCGGAATAGACGTGTTTTCCGGCCTCTAATATTTTGCGCGATACCTCTGCGTGGGCGGCAGGGATGGTCAAGTTGATAACCAAATCGATGTCATCCGCAGCGAGCAGCTCATCGACAGAATGTGCACGTACGCCAAACTTGGATGCTTGAGCATGAGCGTTGTCTAAATTGATATCAGCGACAGCTAGGATTTCGTATCCTTTGAACATGCCCGCAAGCTCTAGATACGCAGTAGAGATATTCCCGCACCCAATGATGCCAACACCCAGTGATTTAGTCATGTGTGTTCTCCCAAAGGACTTTAAAGGCTGCTGCAGACTGTTCGGCAAAGGCAACTGGATCAGAGGGTTTGTCGTGTTCTAAAATATAGACAATGTCAGGAGATTGATCGCGACAGGCCTGCAACAGGGCTGGCCAATCAATGGTACCCAAGCCGAGGTTCGCCCAACCATCTTCATCCAAGTGCGTGCCGACAGTTGCGATATCTTTTACGTGTACCGCAGAAAGGCGCGCGCCATACCGATTGATATATTCAAGAGGATCGCATCCGCCGCGCACAATCCACGCGAGGTCGGCCTCCCATGTGATGTCTGGGGCATGATCCAATAGAATGGCCATAGGTATTGCACCGTCGGCCAATTCAACGAACTCAAAATCGTGATTGTGCCAGCCAAAAGAAATCCCATCAGCGTTAAAAAGCTTGGCTGCATTGTTGAGCCGCGTTGCGAGTTCTTTGTATCCAGCTGTAGTTGTCGGGCGATCTTTTTCTTCGAGGTAGGGGGCAAAGACCCGTTGCATCCCCATTGTTTTTACGATCGCCATGACTGAGGCAAAATCCGCCTCGATATCAGTGAGTGCGATGTGGCCGGTTGGCATTTTGATACCCGCACTGTCCATTGCCGCGCGATAAGAGACTGCGTCGCCATATACGCCGCCATATCCCTCGACGCGGTCTATGCCCAATGCAGACAACTGGCCGAGTAAGGAAATTTGACCTGCGCAATCACGCATTGAGTAAAGTTGAAGACCTGCGTTCATTATTTTTCCTTCAATTTCAGAGACGTATTTCACTGACACCATCGAACAAATGTGTGCGTGTTATTTCAAAACCGATATCTAGCGTGTCGCCAGATTTAAGGTTGGATTGCCCGTCGGTGCGTACGCGTACCGATTGTCCTGCAAAATCAACCCAAAGCAACGTGTCAGAGCCCATAGGTTCGACAATGTCGATCACACCGGTATCGTGGAACGGCATGGCTTTTGCATCCTCTCCAATCACAATGTGTTCCGGGCGAATGCCCAGCCAAGCGGCACCGTTAGGTTGCGTTTTGTTGGCAAAGTCGTATTGGCTCATGTCTGCTTCGAAGCCATCACATTTAAAGGCGGTTCCGTTGAGGTGCCCCTTAAACAGGTTCATGGCTGGGGAGCCGATAAAGTCGGCTACGTATTTGTTACATGGCTTGGTGTAGATCACCTCGGGCGTATCCAATTGTTGGATTAAGCCGTCTTTCATGATCGAGATGCGATCAGCCAGTGTCATGGCTTCGACCTGATCATGGGTGACATAAATCATAGTGTTTTTGAGCTGTTGATGAAGGCGCTTTAGCTCGACCCGCAAGTCTGTGCGCAATTTCGCATCAAGGTTCGAGAGCGGTTCATCGAACAAAAACACATCCACATCACGCACCAAGGCACGACCAATTGCAACACGTTGGCGTTGCCCACCTGAAAGCGCACCGGGCTTACGGTCGAGTAGGGGCTCGATCTGCAAAATCTCAGCGGCGCGGGCGATCCGTTTTGCGATCTCGGCCTTTGGGACTTTGGCATTCTTTAAGCCAAAGGTAAGGTTTCCGCGCACAGTCATTTGGGGATAGAGCGCGTAGGATTGGAACACCATGCCAATACCGCGATCTG
>JALZUL010000109.1 GCA_023301665.1 Ascidiaceihabitans sp. | reverse complement strand
TGCTGAATTTCGTATTCCATTCGTTGTTCAATGCTTGAAGCATTTGACCCATTCCTTGGCGAATGTCGCCAACCATTGCTGCATTTGCCGCTTCGATATTGCCCTCTGTGAGGGCTTGTAACAGCTCGTCGTGTTTGTCCGGCAGGTTCTGTGTGCCAAAGCGACCGCAGACTATCCGCAGTGAAGGGCTAAACCGCAGCCAAAGCCTGTCAGCGGCCTCGGCCATGATCGGAGCATTCGCGCCATTGTAGATAGAGATATGAAACGCGTGATTGTAGAGCAGATAGTTATGAACATCACCCATTTCGATTGCGGCATTCAGTTGTTCGTCGATCCGGCGTAGTTCGTCGATTTGGGTTGCGAGGGCTTGTTCCGCGAACCGTCTTGTTAATTCCGGTTCAAGAGCTAACCGCATGTATTCTATTTCAGATATAGTATCGGCAGACAGCTCCGGCACCGTGAGCCGGCGGTTGTCGTGCATCTCAAGGGCCCCTTGTGAGACCAAACGCCGTAAGCCTTCCCGTACTGGAGTGATTCCCGCGCCTATCAACGATGTGAGGCCTTGAATCGTTACGGCTTGGCCAGGTTTCAAATCTCCAAATAAAATGGCTTCGCGCAGTTGCATGAAAACCGTTTGGTGGGTTGGGATCTTTACCGTCGAAACTGGAGTGATAACTGGTGTTTTTTTGGGCATCTGATGTTGCTTTAACTCCATGAATCACTTGAGGGTGGAAAATCGCTTGCCTGTTTCTCGATCACATGGAACCATAAAGTGTCTTGATCAAACAAGCATAATTTGATCAGATTGCTCGAAGTCGAGAAGAACTCGACCCGAAACAACGGGAGAATACCATGAGATATTTGTTGGGTACGGCAGCTGCTTTTGCTTTCGCTGCGACCACCGCATTTGCCGAAGAAGTCCGAGTTTACAACTGGTCCGACTATATCGACGAAGATTTGCTTGCGAAATTTGAGTCTGAAACTGGTATTAAGCTTATCTACGATGTGTTTGACAGCAACGAGGTTCTTGAGACCAAGATGTTGGCCGGTTCCTCTGGCTACGACGTTGTTGTACCATCAGGTACGTTCTTACAGCGCATGATCGCAGCGGGAGCGTTCCAACCCTTAGATCAAGGTCAGCTTTCGAATGCCTCTAATCTGTGGGATGTGATCCTAGATCGTACCGAGCAGTATGATCCAGATAACGCTCACTCGATCAATTACATGTGGGGCACGACGGGCCTTGGTGTCAATGTCGGTAAAGTTGCAGAGGCTTTGGGTGATGATGCGCCCATAAGTTCTTTGGAATTAGTGTTTAACCCAGCGAACATGGAAAAACTTGCGGGATGCGGTGTCCACTTCCTTGATGCGCCGTCCGAGATGATACCTGCGGTGTTGAGCTACTTGGGGGAGGATCCTGATAGTCACGATCCTGAAGTGATCGCAAAAGCAGAAGCGGTTTTGGCAGGTGTGCGTCCACATATCACCAAGTTCCACAGCTCTGAGTACATCAATGCTTTAGCAAATGGTGATATTTGTGTGGCGTTTGGTTGGTCAGGCGACATTTTGCAAGCGCGCGATCGTGCTGATGAAGCGGAAAATGGCGTTGAGATTGTGTATAATGCACCCTCCGAAGGTGCTTTGATGTGGTTTGACCAAATGGCGATCCCTGCGGATGCGCCCAACCCTGAAGCTGCTCATAAGTTCCTGAACTTTATCATGGATGCCCACAATATGGCCGATGCCTCCAACTACGTTTACTATGCTAATGGTAACAAGGCGTCACAGGAATTCTTGGTCGAAGACGTGATCGGCGATCCTGCTATCTATCCTGATGAGGAGACGTTGCAGAATTTGTATACGACCACACCTTATCCGCAAAAAGTTCAACGTACGGTTACACGACTTTGGACTAAAATTAAGTCCGGCACTTAAATGTAGAAAATGGGCGCGGCATATGTCGTGCCCAACCTCAATTTTTAAGGACTGCTTGTGGTAGAACCTGTTTTTGCGCCCTGGGAAGATCCAGAAGCGGCTCCTCTCATTTCATTTAAAAATGTCACGAAGCGTTTTGGCGATTTCGTGGCTATCGATGATTTGACATTGGATATTTTCGAGAGAGAATTTTTTGCGCTGCTTGGTCCTTCTGGGTGTGGCAAAACCACGATGATGCGAATGTTGGCCGGTTTTGAAGATCCAACGATGGGGTCGATGTCTTTGTCTGGGCTGGATATTTCTGGCATCCCCCCAAACAAACGGGCGGTGAACATGATGTTTCAGTCCTACGCCTTGTTTCCACATCTTTCTATCTGGGAGAACATTGCGTTTGGTCTACGCCGAGATGGTGTATCCAAAGACGTTTTAAGTGCTCGAGTAGAAGAAATGTTGAAATTGACGCGGCTTGAGAAATTTGCCCGTCGAAAACCGCACCAAATTTCTGGTGGCCAAAAACAACGTGTGGCACTGGCCCGTTCATTAGCAAAGGCCCCGAAGCTGTTGTTGCTGGACGAACCGTTAGGGGCCTTGGATAAGAAACTACGTCAAGATACCCAATTTGAATTGATGGATATTCAAGAAAAGACAGGCACGACATTTGTGATCGTGACGCATGATCAAGAAGAAGCCATGAC
>JALZUL010000108.1 GCA_023301665.1 Ascidiaceihabitans sp. | reverse complement strand
TGGATGGGCAAAGTACCAAACGTCGGGCTCGTCCCCGCTGAGGATATCAGTGTGTTGCTCCCTGTTTTGGGTGGCCACGAAATTCCGGCAGAAATTGTTTATAACGGACCGATTCAAGCCCCAATCACGCAGGGTCAAGAACTCGCAGAACTGGTTGTACGCCCAGAGGGCTTGCCAGAAACCCGCATCCCATTGTTTGCAGAAGCTGCCGTTGCTGATGGCGGCTTTGTAGCGCGTATCAGCACCGCAGCGATGAAGTTGCTCGATCGCTTGAACAAAGGTCCAGAAACTCAGGATGCATCATGACTGCCAAAGGCAGCTTTATCTCGTTTGAAGGCATTGACGGTTCCGGGAAATCCACGCAAGCGCGGATGCTCGTAGAACAATTACAAGCCCAAGGTCATGAAGTCGTTCACACCCGTGAGCCCGGCGGCAGTGCGGGAGCCGAAGAAATTCGCGCACTTGTCTTACAAGGGGACCCCGACCGCTGGTCTGCGGAGACCGAGATATTGCTATTCACAGCCGCGCGGCGTGATCACATGGAGCGGACAATCCTACCCGCTATTGAGGCCGGTAAAATTGTGATTTGTGATCGATTTGCCGACAGTACCCGCATGTATCAAGGGCTGTCTCGCGGCGATTTGCGCGGCACGGTTGACCAACTGCACAGCTTGATGATTGGACGCGAACCAGACCTTACAATCTTGATCGACATGGATCCCGAAATCGGATTGTCTCGTGCACTTTCACGCCAAGGCGTTGAAGAACGTTTTGAAACCTTCGGGGCTGACTTGCAGGCTCAAATGCGTGCTGGTTTTCTATCTCTGGCGCAAGAATTCCAAGACCGGTTTGCCGTCATCGATGGCGGCCGTGACATCGATAGTGTTGCCAGCGACGTTCAAAATCGCATTCAAAAACACCTCGCATCCTGCGACAGCTGACAACATAAAGGGCGCAGAAACCCCCGCCCTCTATGCCCTATCGCTGTCTTGGTCAGCTTAAAGCGCTGCAACACCCAATGGCACTGCGAATTTCTTGCACCAGATGTAGATTTCGTTGAAATCGTCTACGTTTACGGTTGGTGGCACGATATAGATTTGCAAACCTGCAATGTTCTTCAACACGCCCAAATCTGCAGAGTCTGAGAATGTGCCATCTTTACCAAAGCCAACACGTGGGTCAGGTGCGCCGTCCAATGAAAAATCGCTGTCCAAAATCACAACAGCACCGCCATCTGCAGTTTTTACGATTTGCACACCACCAGTTGTGATGTGGTCACTTGCGCCAGTGAATGTGCCGGTGCGGTTTTCAGCTTGTGCAGCCATCGGGCTTGCAAGGGCCAATGCCAATGCTGCGGAACCAATAACATTTGTAAGTAGGTTTTTCATTTTGTTTTCCTTTTCAAGTCGCTTTTGGGCGTTTCGTGAGTGGTGTTCTTTGTGGGTTGTCAGCCAGAAATGCAGGCTGTGAAGACAGAGCTAACATTGGGAACCAATTAGTTCCAAACACGTTTTTGTGAGTTATGGACCAATCAGTTTCAAATTGTGTATACTGACCAAAACCAAGGAGACCTCGATGGGCCGCCCAAGAGAATTTGATACGGAAACCGCACTCACTGCCGCTATGGATGTCTTTTGGGAGCATGGCTACGAGGGGGCATCACTCCCCGATCTGTTAACGGGAATGGGTCTCACACGTGGTAGCCTTTACAAAGCTTTCAAAGATAAGAAATCCCTTTTTTTATTGGTGTTAGAGCAATACGAGGACGCCGCCGTAGACGCCGCGATCGCGGTATTGCGCGGTGAAACTATCCCTGACGGCTGGACACGGCTGATGCATTTGATGAACTCGATCCCCGAAGCTGTTGCCTCTGGCGATAATCGCGGCTGCTTATTGTGTTCGGCCGCTGCCGGCCCCGCATTTTATGACACCGAAATCGCCTCTCAGGTTCATAAGTCACTGAAAAAAATGCGTACCGCCTTTGGCGAGGTCACAGGTGACGATGCTTTGTCGGATCTTTTATTGTCGCAATACGTCGGCATGCGCATACTATCGCGCTCAAATATTTCAGCCCAATCCCTGCGCGATAGCGTTG
This sequence comes from Ascidiaceihabitans sp., assembly GCA_023301665.1. Taxonomy (GTDB): domain Bacteria; phylum Pseudomonadota; class Alphaproteobacteria; order Rhodobacterales; family Rhodobacteraceae; genus Ascidiaceihabitans. The sequence goes on along the minus strand of JALZUL010000108.1, from coordinate 3,191 downwards.
CGGCCCTCGACCGGCTCAAGCCATAACACCGCCAAACCCGCCTTTGCCATTTCCCCCTCGCGGATGTGGTGCTAGACCAACCTCATGGCTGACGACATTCACGAACCTGACCGCGTTCCCGGCGCACCCCACCCACGAGAAACCGCAACCTTGATTGGTCAAGATGCGGCACAAGTGGCTTTCCTTGATGCGTTTAATACGGGGCGCTTGCACCATGCATGGATGCTCACCGGTCCACGAGGGATCGGCAAAGCGACGCTGGCATGGTCCATTGCTCGCTTCTTATTGGCGACACCCGATAACGATGGTGACGATATGTTCGGAGGGTCGCCGCCCCCAACATCGTTGCAAATTGATCCAGAACATCCCGTTTCGCGCCGCATCGCAGCCGGTGCCGAACCTGGACTGGTGTCTGTCACACGCACCCCCAATGAGAAAACCGGACGTCTCCGTGATCAAATCGTCGTCGATGATATCCGCAAACTGTCTGGCTTTTTCCAAATGTCAGCCACCGATGGCGGACGGCGCGTGGTGATCATCGATGCTGCTGATGACATGAACACCCAAGCAGCCAACGCGCTGCTTAAAATGCTCGAAGAGCCGCCCGAACGCGCGACGCTTATCTTGATCACCCACCAACCCTCGCGCTTGCTGCCCACCATTCGCTCGCGCTGCCGCACGCTTCGCCTTGGCACGCTCAACGGCGCGCAAATGCAAAACGCGATGACACAGGCAGACGTGGATATTGACGCCAATGCGGCCGCGCTTGCCGAACTCTCAGGGGGGTCCGTTGGCGAAGCCATGCGCTTGTCGCTCCTTGGGGGCTTGCAAATATACACCGAAGTCATCGGCATTTTAGGCTCCCTGCCCCAAATGGATCGCGCACGAACTTTGCGTTTGGCCGAAGCCGCCGCCCAGCGCGGAGCAGAAGCAAAGCTCGATCTGTTGTTTTCACTGCTTGAAATAGCCCTTGCACGCCTTGCCCGCACAGGTGCCACAGGCCAGCCGCCCGCAGTAGAAGCCGCCCCCAATGAGGCGGCAATCCTCTCACGCCTTGCCCAAACCCCACACCAAGGCCGCGCGTGGGCCGACATCAGCCAAGAAGCGATGGAACGCGCACGACATGGGCGCGCGGTGAACCTTGACCCTGCTGCCCTCGTTCTAGATACGATATTTAAAATCCAAGGCACCGCCGCTTAAGCGAATAGGCTGAAATGACCCAAATACCTGAAATAACAGACAGTCACTGTCACCTTGATTTCCCTGATTTTGAGGGCCAATTGCCCGAAATCATCGCAAATGCGCAAGCCGCAGGCGTCACACGTATGGTGACCATCTGCACAAAACTACGCCAAGAACCAAATGTGCGCGCGCTGGCTGAAACCTATGCCCCGGTGTTCTACGCAGCTGGCACACATCCGATGAGTGCCGCCTCAGAACCCTTAGCCACATTCGATGAATTGGTCGCATTAAACGCGCATCCCAAATTTGTGGGCATTGGTGAAACTGGGCTCGACTATCATTACACCGCTGAAAGCGCGGATATCCAAAAGGAATCCCTGCGTATCCACATCGCCGCCGCACGCGAAACCGGATTACCCCTCATCATTCACGCCCGTTCGGCCGATGATGATATGGCGCGTATCTTGGCCGAAGAATATGCAAACGGCGCATACAGCTGTGTTATGCATTGCTTTTGCTCTACCCCTGAGCTGGCGCGTGCCTCTCTCGACCTAGGGTTCTACCTATCAATGTCGGGCATCAGCGCATTCCCTAAAAGCCAAGAGGTGCGCGACATCTTTGCCGCCGCCCCTATCGAGCGGGTGTTGGTCGAAACTGATGCGCCCTACCTTGCGCCGCCGCCGTTTCGCGGCAAACGTAATGAGCCCGCCTATACCGCGCACACCGCGCGCATAGGTGCCGAAGTTTTTGGTATGGACTATGCGGATTTTGCAGCCCAAACTCAGGTGAACTTTGACCGGCTGTTCACCAAAGTTGCTGCATATAAGGCCCCACAGTAATGTCAGACCTTAAGATCACCATACTCGGATGTGGCTCCTCAGGGGGTGTTCCGCGTTTGGGTGGTCACTGGGGGGCATGCGATCCCAACAACCCAAAAAACAATCGTCGACGTTGCTCTATCCTTGTGGAACGGATCAGCGATGCGGGCAGCACAACCGTTCTTATCGACACCTCGCCTGACCTGCGCAGCCAACTGCTTGGCGCAAATGTCGGGCGTCTTGACGCGGTGATCTACACCCATGATCACGCTGATCACGTCCACGGTATAGATGACCTGCGTATGATCGTGATCAACATGCGTGCGCGCCTGCCAATTTGGGCGGATGCCACCACCCAAGAAACCCTGCTCTCGCGGTTCGGCTATACCTTTGTGCAGCCTGAAAATTCGAGCTATCCGCCGATCCTCGAGATGAATACAATCGACGGGGATATCACGATCGGGGGTGCAGGTGGCCCGATCACATTTACCCCCTTTGAGGTCGAGCATGGCCGCATCAATGCCCTCGGTTTCAAGATCAACGACATCGCCTATCTGCCTGACGTTTCCCATATTCCCGATGATGTTTGGCCACAGCTTGAGAACCTAGAGTGCTGGATCGTCGACGCCCTGCGCCGCGAGCCGCACCCGACACATTCCCATCTGTCCCAAACGCTTGATTGGATCGAGCGCGTGCAATGTAAGAACGCTGTGCTGACCAATATGCACAATGACCTTGATTACGATACCGTAGCTGCCGAAACGCCCGAGCACATCCAACCGGCGTTCGATGGCATGACCCTCTACTTTCCGACGACATAAATTAAGACGCCGCTTTCTTTCATAAGCCGCAGGGTCACGCGCCCTCGGCAACATATTGGCCCCTCGCATGCAGACCCTTCTCGAAGTCATCCTTCCCGTCTTTCTCGTCATCGGTTTTGGCTATGTCGCGGTTTGGAAGTTCGCCTTCCCTCAAAGCGGCGTCGACGGCATGATGAAGTTTGCGCAAAGCATTGCGATCCCGTGCCTTTTGTTCAAAGCGATCGCTGAGATCGATCTTCAAAGCTCATTCCATTTTGGCCTTTTGTTCAGCTTTTACGCTGCCGCGATCCTTTGCTTCGTGATTGGTATTCTTGGTGCGCGCATTGTCTTTAAACGCGATTGGGAAGACTGCATTGCCATCGGTTTCTGC
>JALZUL010000107.1 GCA_023301665.1 Ascidiaceihabitans sp. | reverse complement strand
TTTTTTTGTCATGATGGATGTGGCAAAACCCGAACCTCTCGCGAGGAATAGCTAAATCCCTCAATCATCTTGAACAATTGCATCTTCCCATTCGCGGATGAAAGTGTCGCGTTTCATACGGTCCAAATAGGTCATCAATGCGGGGTTTAGGTCGATTGTGGTTTTCCCCTCGTTGTTCTCGATTGCGGGCAAGGGGGGAAGGGGGAAATTCGCCGGGTCACCGATGTCTTGAAGGTTCAGCAGATGGCGAATGAAGGCCTCGGCCATGTCTGGCTGCGGGGCGGCACGAGATTTCAAAACGGTGCGCATCATCGTGGTCGGAAACTCTGAGGGCAAGATCACCTGCAAATCATCCGATGTGTCTGCTCGGGTCTGTGCGTAACTGCCTAAGACGTTGTAAGCCATGATTAAATCCCCCGCGATCAGATCGTCAATCATTTGGCCAGAACAGCAATAAAGCTGGGCATCAATGCCGCCCATCACCTCTGTCAGGCGCCAATAGGTCTCGGTGGCGCGGGCGTCTTGGGTGGCGAAAAGATAACCCAATCCCGATTGACGCACATCATAGGTGCCGACCTTGGCATGAAAACGGTCGGGATGCTCGCGCATGAGCTGGATTAAATCTTGTCGTGTACGGGGCGTCGGCAGGTCACCCAATGCTCTGGGATTAACAACAATTGCCGCCGGTTCTGAGGTAAAGGCAAACAAGCGATCATGCCATTGCGCCCAATCGGGATGATCGATGTCTGCAACCGGCGCGGCCAACCCGTCGTTGGCAAGTTTGAGCTGCAGGTCCATCGCGCTGGAAATGACCACGTCGAAGTCGCCCGCGTTCTCGCGAAACCGCCTGTCGAGCTCTGCAGTTCCAGTCACGAAATACTCTACAGAAACCGAACCGTTGGTCTTTATGAAATCTTCTAAGATCGGGGCAAAGAATGACGTGTCGGTGCTGGATAAAACCCGCAGCCTGTCATCCGCCGTGCCAAATATTTGCCTGTCTTCCCAGTCTTGCGCGGCCAAAACCATCGGAGTGCAAAGGAAGATTAGAAATGTAAGGAAACGCATGCGCCGCCCTCCGCTCTGTTTCGTAGGGTCATTGTGCCACCATGCACGTCGATAACTTCTTGTGCGATCGTAAGGCCAAGACCCGATCCCACTTTGCTTTGTGCGCTTTTGCCGCGGACAAAACGACCTGACAACGTTGAGATTTCATCGACATCAAAGCCCGGACCACCATCCAGCACACTGACAGAAATCTTGGGCGTCTGGGGCACCAGAATTTCAACCTCAGTTTCCATCGGTGAGTATTTGAGCGCGTTATCAATCAGGTTGCGCAAGGCATTTTGCAAAAGGATCGCATCGCCGACAATTATTGCAGGACCTTTCGAATTTAACGACAATGATATGTCCTTAAGGTCGGCCACGGGGGTCATCCGCTGGACCAGCTCATTCAATATCTCAGTGAGGTCGACATCTTCGAGCGCTAGGTTTTCCCCCCTAAAGGTTACCATAGCATGATCAAGCAACTGCCCCGCAGCGCGGCTGCTTTCGTCGATGGCACGCACCATGGATTGCAGGGCGGCACGGTTTTCAGTGTGTTCGACCCGCTGCAATGTCGCTTCTGCGTGGGAACGTACGGTTGCAAGCGGTGTACGGATCCGGTGTGCGGCTTCTGCGATGAAATCCTCAGATCGCGCCAACGTGTGATCAAGGCGCGACATCAGCGTGTTCAAGGACCCCACAAGCGGCCCCATCTCTGACGGTACAGGTTTCACAACGGGGCTAAGATCTTGGGGGCCGCGACGGGTGATGGAGCGGGTGAGCCGGTGCAGCTGATCACTGGTGGTCGAGGCCGCCCAAAGGGCAAGCGCCGAAGACAGTAAAAAGAACGCAAGCCCGAGAAACGCAACATTGCGCGAAATATTGTTAAGGGTTTCTGACAACGCATCTTGGGTTTGAGCAATGGATACGGTGACGGCCCGTGGCCCGTCAGAGGCAATCAAAATCCGTGTTCCAGTCGCGACACGGATCGCATCTTGATTAAAGGTCGCATCGGTAAAGCTTGGCCTGTCGGGGGGGGGCGGGACAGGCGTTTGCAGCTCTTCGTAGCCCGACAACAGGGTGCTGCCCTCATAGATGGCGTAATAGACCCTGTCATCAGATGCGGTGTTGAGCATCGAAAGAGAGGAATAGGGGAAATCCAACGTCACGCGCCCGTCGCGGATCACGGCGGTGCTGAGCACAGACGACACAGAAGCATTAAGGATACTATCTTGCCCTTGTTGGGCAATCTGCGCTGCGAGTGCCCGCACAACAAGGAACAAAACGATGGCAAAAATAGCGGCCCCGCCGGTTAGAATTAACGCCAATCGGGTCCGCAATGACCCAGATACGTTGACCTTAGCGTTCATCATCTAACCTATAGCCCAACCCGCGCATGGTTTTGATTTGCAGGCACGACCCCTCAAGGTGTTTGCGCAGCCGGCCAATATACACCTCGATCGCGTTTTCCGACACATCATCGTCATAAGAAAACAACCGATCGACAAGCTTTTGTTTCGAAAACACTTGGCCCTTTGAGCTGATCAGCAATTCAAGAAGACGCAGCTCGCGGTTGCGCAGGTTGACGCCCTGTCCTTTGACGCTCAGATGCCCCGCAAGCGTGTCGAATTCCACATCACCGATGGTCAAAATAGATTGGGCTGCACCGGTCTTTCGACGCAAAACAGCACGACATCTAGCCTGTAATTCGGCGTGGTCAAAAGGTTTGGTGACGTAATCATCGGCCCCCAAGTCCAACATGCTGATTCGATCAGACACCTCACTGCGGGCTGTTAGAACGATGATCGGGGTGTCATTTTTCGCGGCGCGATGCTGTTTAAGAAAGCTGCGACCATCCCCATCTGGTAACATTATATCGAGCAGGATGAGGTCGTATTCACCGGTGGATGCAAACGCCGATGCATCCGCAATTTTTGTTGCATGATCAACAACATGGCCGTCTGTGCGAATGCGCGATGCGATGGCATCTGCAAGCTCTATGTTGTCTTCGACCAGAAGGTACTTCATCTTTTTTCTTTCTCTTTCTGGGCGTGACAGGTCCGTGTCAGGTTGTCGTGATTGTATTCGCCCAGGGTGCCGCGTGGAGACGGCTACCAAATGGGAGAATAACATGACAACGATGAAAATGGGCCGTCGTGCCCTAATGGCAACTGCA